>JBFXEO010000076.1:0-12195 GCA_050180015.1 Bacteroidales bacterium
TGTAAAGGGCAAACCCAGGGAGAAAAATCGTCCCGTATAGATAGGCAGGCCGTGGTGGCAGGCTCGTTTTATCCGTCATCCAAAGCGCAGCTGGGAAGAGATATCGAAGGGTATTTTGATAGTGCCAGCGTTGTACTGAGAAGTTGCCCTCTGGCAATTATTGTTCCTCATGCTGGCTATGTATTCTCGGCCGGGGTAGCTGTTGCTGCAATAAAGCAAATTCCCCGTAATACAAAGTTTAAGCATGTTTTTCTGATAGGTTCCAGCCACACCATGTACTTTAATGGTGCATCAATTTACGCTCAGGGCGATTTCATAACCCCGTTAGGAAAAGTTCCCGTTAGCCCGCTTGCCAGGGAGTTGGTGGATAAGGTCAATATTATTACCGATGATCCTGGGCCCCATGAGCGGGAGCATGGGCTTGAGGTGCAGCTTCCCCTGTTGCAGTATTGGCTAAAAACCGATTTCAGCATCGTTCCCATTATCATTGGCGGAGAGTCGCAAAGCACGTGCACGCTTCTGGCGGAGGTGCTATCACCATACTTCAACGAGGAAAATCTTTTTGTAATCAGCTCCGATTTTTCGCATTACCCATCGTATTCCGATGCAAAGCTATCCGATAGCGCTATGGCCAAAGCCATTGTTTCGAACTCTGCCGCTGAGTTTATGAAGACTAAGCTACGCAAGGAGAGTGCAGGAATCAGCGATTTGGCAACTGCCATGTGTGGATGGACATCGGCCCTGATGTTGCTTAAGATCACCGAAGAAAGAAACGATGTTGAGTATAATACTATTATGTACCGCAATTCGGGCGACTCGCGTTACGGCGATAAGGACAGGGTAGTTGGTTACTGGGCAATTGCGGTAGCTAAAAAGCAGGCCAAGACCACAGAGTTTACCTTAACCGATGAAGATAAAAAGCAGCTGCTGAAATTGGCACGTAACACCATAGTTGATCATTTAACCGGGAAAAATCCAATTCAACCCAACAAGGATAACCTTAGCCCGAATCTTTTAGCCAATACAGGGGCTTTTGTCACCCTTCGCAAGGATGGACAGCTACGGGGTTGCATTGGAAATTTCTCCACCTCAACACCGTTATACAAAGTTGTTATGGATATGGCAATTGCCGCGGCAACCGAGGATTACCGTTTTAGCCGTGTTACATCACGGGAAATGGATGATATCGATATAGAAATTTCCGCGCTTACCCCCATGAAACGCATCAATTCTGCCGAAGAGTTCATTCCGGGGAGGCATGGTATTTACATCAAAAAGGGTAACCGGTCTGGCACATTTTTACCGCAGGTTGGAACAGAAACCGGATGGTCGAGGGAAGAGCTGCTGGGACATTGTGCCCGCGATAAGGCTTTTATAGGATGGGATGGGTGGAAAGATAGCGACGCTGAACTTTATACCTATGAGGCCATAGTTTTCGGGGAAAAGGAATTCAACTTCAAGTAGTCTATGGTTGTTCCCTACCATCTGCTCCCAATTGGTATTGGTACAGCAGCTGTTTACCTGATGTGCGATTTTCTGGTGAGGCTAGGGGTAATTTCGCAATCGCTGCATCGTAAAATCTGGAATTTTATCCTGCTGTTCGTTTTTGTTGGATCGGCCATTCTGGGGCTGCTTTTAGCCATTCAGGTAAACTATAAGTTAGGTTGGACTTTTGTAGATGCTGCGCTTAGGTGGCATGTGGAGTTGGGCATTGCCATGAGCGTGGTGGCGGTGGTTCATATTTTCTGGCACTTGGGCTATTTTAGCAAACCTCTGAGGAAAACCCGGACAGCATCAAAAAAAACGAACAAGGCTTTTAGTGGATTACAGCTATCTGTGATGTCTGCTATTGCTGGTGTAATTTCGGTGTCGTTTCAAATACTCATTCTCCGTCAGGTAACCAAGGTTTTTCAGGGTAACGAATTTACTATGACCTGGGTACTTGGTATATGGATGGTACTTACTGGTTTAGGTGCTGCTTTAGGGCGTAAACTTGGAGAGCAGGTTGATGTTATCCGTGAACTTTTTAGGTTGACATTGCTACAGTCAATTGTGGCTATTCTTGTAGTAGCGGTGCTTGGCTACACTAAAGCAATGTTTATTCCTGCCGGTGTGCTTGCGTCACCAGCTGTAGTTCTTGCCATTTTGTTTTTTGTGCTGATTCCGGTTTGTATCCCCGTTGGATTATCGTACGCGTTGCTGTTGCGTGGCTTTACGTTGCTGCGGCTGCATTTTTCGAAGGCGTATATTTGGGAGTCGTTGGGTAGTATGCTGGGTGGAGGCTTAGTTTCGCTTGTTCTAATTCAATTCCTGGATATTTACCAGTCAATTGCTCTGGTTATACTGTTGGTAGCAGTTACGCTTGCGGTAGTATTTCCTTCTAAGTATTGGTATTCTATAGCATCGGTAATGGCAATTACTGGCTTTGCCGTATTTATTTACCCCGTGGGGAATTTTTTTGAAAAACCGTTGTACCCGAATCAGCAGATTGCCGAGGTGGCAGAAACCCCGGAGGGAAGCATTACAATTACCAGAATGGCGGATCAGTATAACTTTTTCGAAAATGGCTCCATGATATTTGCCACGGGCAATCCAATTACGGCGGAGGAGGGAATTCATTATACAATGCTACAGGCCGAAAAACCAGAGAGTGTTTTACTTATTTCCGGTGGATTTTCTGGCATGCTTTCGGAGATTCTGAAGTATGGCAGCGTAAGCAATGTCTGCTATGTCGAATTAAACAGCAGGATAGCTGGGCTGGCATCCAGGTATAGCCATTTACCCAGAGATACCAGAATCAGGTATATTTATGGCGATGGCCGACGATTTTTGAAGAGTAGCAACACTGTTTTCGATGTAATAATACTCGGCATACCCGAGCCAACCTCCCTTCAGCTTAATAGATTTTATAGCGATGAATTCCTGCAAGTTGTCAGGCAGCATCTTAAACCCGGTGGGTATTTCAGCATTAGCCTGCCTTCGGCGGGTAACTATTTAAGCTCTGGGCGGAAGGGGGCAATCTCGTCTATAGCATCAACGCTAAAAGGGCAATTTCTGAATGTTGATGTGGTTACGGGGGAGCGTGATTACTTAATTGCCTCAGATTCGCCTGTTAATATTCATATTGCAGAATTGCTGCGTAGCAAAAATATGGACGATGTCAATTCGTATGTGAATTCCGGTTATTTAAACGATGATTACACGGACACCAGAAGTAATTTCTTCTGGCAAAACGTTGAGGCTGCCAGCATTAACACCGATAATAGCCCCAGGCCTGTTTTCCTTTACTCGTTAAGTTACCTGTCGCAATTTGGCAGGCATCCGCCGCTATTTTCCCTTGGCGCAATGCTGGTGCTGGTTGTCCCATTTCTGCTTATGAAGGGACCGCTGAGGTTGATGTATGTAACGGGATTTTCCGGGGCAACTGCAGAAGTATTGATTTTACTGATGTTTCAAATATTTTTTGGGTATTTGTATGCAGGAATTGGGGCTATAGTTGCACTTTTTATGGTGGGATTGGCGCTGGGCTCTTACTTTGCATCGGTGGAGGTGAAAAGCAGAATTAATGTGTCATTCCTAATGCCCCTGTTTTTTCTGATAATCCCAGCCCTGTGGTGGCTGAACGATACCGTTGGTACAGCACTAATGCTCTGCGTTGTAGCAGTTTTAACAGTAATTCCAGCATTTGCGGTTGGCCATCGGTATGTAGTGCTGTGCAGTGCAAACAATTCGGTCTCTTCGGCATCGGGCATTTACTCTGCCGATTTGCTTGGCTCTGCACTTGGCGTTGTTTTAAGCACGCTGGTGTTGATCCCTCTGCTGGGAATTAATTTAACGGCCCTAGCCGTGGCGGGTGTAAACATCTTGGTTTTGCTATTACAGCGTAGAATTTCGTAAATTGCGTTGGCGACATGTTAGAAGTTTACGTGTTAAGGGGACGTTGGGCTGATATAGTTTTTTGTTGGATTGACATTGATGTAATGTACAAGCTTACACGCCGCGAATTTATTCGACTTGGCCTGCTGCTATCAGGAGGGTTATACTGTACACGTTATTTGGGCTTTCGGGCATTTGCGGGAAATAGCGATAAACCCTGGCGGTGGAGCCGCGAGGCAATGTTTTATACCCAAACATCACGGGGCGTTAAATGTGGTATATGCCCCAACGAATGTACCATTCGGAATGGCGAGACCAGCCAATGCCATAACCGGGTGAACTACAACGGAAAGTTATTCTCAATTGCTTACGGGAATCCCTGTGCCGTTCATGTCGATCCTGTTGAGAAAAAACCATTGTATCATTTCTTGCCGAACTCTCTGGCATATTCAATTGCCACAGCCGGATGCAATTTTGGATGTTTAAACTGCCAGAATTGGGAAATATCGCAGTCTGGCCCAAAAGATACCAAAAATGTAGAGCTGTTTCCGGAAAAAGCGGTAGAGCAATGCCTGCAGAATGGTTGCAAATCCATAGCATATACCTATTCCGAGCCTACCACATTTTACGAGTATATGTACGATACTGCCAGAGTTGCCCATCAGCAGGGAGTGAAAAACATACTGGTGTCCAATGGTTATATCAACGATGAACCGTTAAAAGAACTTTCTAAGTATATCGATGCTGCCAACATCGACCTAAAATCGTTTAGCAACGACATATACCTAAAGTTGAATGCCGGTACGCTGCAACCCGTGTTGAATACGCTTAAAACCCTTAACGGAATGGGCGTTTGGGTTGAAATTACAAACCTTGTTGTGCCTTCGTGGACCGATGATTTTGACATGATAAAAAGAATGTGCGATTGGCTTGCCAGCAATGGATTGTCGGCAATGCCAATTCATTTCAGCAGATTCTTCCCTTTGTATAAGCTGACACAACTGCCGCAAACGCCTCTATCAACATTGGCCAAGGCCAGAGACATTGCCATAAAATCGGGATTAAAGTATGCTTACATTGGCAATACTGCCCTGCCAAATGTTTCGAATACTTATTGCCCCGAGTGCTCCAGGTTAGTGGTAGAAAGGAAGGGTTTCAGTATTCTTACCATGCAGGTAAGGAATGGGAAATGTAATTTCTGCGGGGCCAAGGTGCATGGATACTGGGAATAATGGGCTACTATAAGTTTTTTCGAATTGTTTTGCCCTGTTGATGATTTTGCATTGAAATCACGCTGAGCAGTTTACCGGCAGAATTGGTTATGTATTGTTCAGATTTATTACGTCAATAGAATCAATAATTCCATCAATAAACTGCCATAGCCAGTAAAAATTCAAAAACTGGTGTAACTTTGTGCCTTATTTTTACTCAAAATAAATTTGTTGCAATGGTTGAGAATTTGAAGCAGGTTAAGTTAAAGGACCGGGAGTTTAGGTTAAGCTATCCCGAGCTGGAAATTCAGCAAGACGTAGATCTGGTGGCTTCCAAAATAAACTGGGACTTTAGGAATGCCAAGGAAATACCAATGTTTTTGGCTGTACTTAATGGCTCGTTCATGTTTGCAGCCGATTTGCTTAAACGTATCAATTTTTCCTGCGAGGTGTCTTTCATCAAGCTGTCATCGTATCAGGGAACATCGTCAACCGGTGTAATTAACCAGCTAATAGGCTTAAATGAAGACATTACCGACAGAACGGTAATTATTATCGAGGATATTGTTGATACGGGAATCACCCTTGCAAAACTTTACGAAAGGCTGTATGCCATGAATCCACATGCAGTTAAGGTGGCAACCCTACTCTTTAAACCCGATTCATACAAGGGCTCAATTAAGATAGATTATATTGGGCGCTCTATTCCCAACGATTTCATTGTGGGTTATGGTCTCGATTACGATGGGGTAGGCCGTAACTTACCCGATATTTACACGGTTATTTAGCCCTTGATGCTGCGGGTTGGCGAATAGCCTTTCGGCATAAATAGTTATTGTGGCCATTCGCTGCTGCACAGTTCATTCCTTTCCTGGGTATTGCGTATAGGCTTGAATGCTTTGACGGGTTATTCAGGAGGAACCTATTTAAAACGCCAGAGGGTCATGTAGTCTTGCCGCGTAACCTTTGGTAAAATATTCACTCTTTTTTTTGACCGGGAGTAATGTTTGCTTATTTTTGTTGGTATGGCATTTTTAGGAAATCTTGCCAGTATTAATTCCGTAATCTGTATCGCATAATCGTTAACCCCAATAATTAGCACTTACCAACATGCTTAATATTGTATTGTTTGGCCCTCCAGGTGCAGGGAAAGGAACTCAATCGCAAAAAATAATAGAGCGGTATAAGTTACAGCACCTGGCTACGGGCGATATGCTTAGAGCTGCTATACGCGAAAAATCGCCTATCGGGCTGGAGGCGCAAAAGTATATAGATAAGGGCCAGTTGGTACCCGATGAAATGGTTATTGATCTGATTGCCAGTGAGCTGGATTTACATCACGGTATCCCCGGTTTTGTATTCGACGGCTTTCCGCGAACTACCGTTCAGGCAGCAAAACTCGACGAGTTATTGACCCGCAAGGGTCATCCAATTACCCTGATGCTGGCGCTGGAGGTCGCCTACAACGAGTTGATTGCCCGTTTGGTAAATAGGGGAAAGGAAAGTAACAGATCGGATGACCAGGATGAGGGCATTATCCGTGGAAGGCTCGATGTTTACAGCAAAACAACCCTGCCGGTAATGGACTACTATAAAGCCCAGGGCAAGTACCGTGGTGTTAATGGAATGGGAACAATCGACGAGATATTCTCGAGAATTTGTTCGGTAATAGAAAGTTGCCGGTAGTTTTACTACGGCATTTAAAGAATAGGATAGTAGCAGGCAACCAAAAACGGAAACAGTTTATCTGTATGATAAAGCGAAAAAATATGAAAAATGGGTTTACTACCATCATCTACTTAATAATATCTGGATTACTGGTATTGTCATGCGATAAGGAACAGGATTGTAAGAATTTAACTTTGAAAACAGAGAGTTTGGAAAATTTATATGGCTGTTCTGATACACGATACGGATTAGAATGTAGGCTGGATAACGACTATGAAATAATTAGAAGCCAACAGGCGTTTATGGATTTCACCACAGGAACATGCAGACCAGAAATTGATTTTCAATCGTATGATTTAATAATTGGTAAAAAGGGGTTAACGAGCGGGAACTCTTCGATTGATTATGAGTTAATAGATGATTGCAAGAAAGGAATCAAAATACTAACTGTAACTTTTAATCAGAATATGACCACTGTAGCACCCAATTTGACATATCATGCTTTGATTCCAAAATTAGGTGATGAAGAAACAATACAAGTCGAAATAAACATTAAATATTAGACAATTACTCGAAAAACAGACAAACTTGATATAATTATAAATTGCCATGACAACTGTAAACACTTACCTGAGCTTCAACGGGAGCTGCGAGGATGCTTTCAATTTTTACAAGTCTGTGTTTGGTGGAGAGTTTCCCTATGTTGGGAGATTCAAGGATATGCCATCCCGGGAAGGTATGAAGTTACCCAAAGAAATGGGAAATAAGATTATGCACATTTCTCTCCCTATTAGCAGGGAAACCGTTATTATGGGAAGCGATACTTGTAGCGAATGGGCACCCTCTTTTCTGCAGGGAAATAATTTTTCCATTTCAGTGAATACCGACAGCAAGAAGGAGGCAACCCGTTTATTTGGTGAACTATCTGAAGGCGGACAAATTACAATGCCGTTGAACGATACGTTTTGGGGCGATTATTTTGGTATGCTTACCGATAGGTTTGGAATTAGCTGGATGGTAAGCTTTAGCAATTCGCAACAAAAATAATCAGACGTTTTTCTGCTTAATTTTTGTATTCGATAGGTTTAAAATTTGCCTGTAAGCGAAACTTCCAGATTCTAAAATCGTAAATAACAGCTACGTTTGTTTTTACGGGCGAATACTTTGAGAGGTTGAAAATTTAAGGTTACATTTCGTATTTGTTGATATTGTTTTCATATTTTGTTGTAGAATAATAGGTATTTTTGAACAATTATTTCGTACGTAGCCAGACTAAGTTATCCTGATATTCTTTTTTGATGTCCAATTCAAATTTTGTTGATTACGTTAAAATCTACTGCCGCTCTGGTAAAGGTGGTGCAGGTAGTGTTCACCTGCGGCGGGAAAAATTTGTCCCCAAGGGAGGCCCCGATGGCGGTGATGGTGGTAGGGGCGGGCATATCTACATAAAGGGGAATAGCCAGCTTTGGACGCTACTTCACCTAAAATATAAACGCCATATATATGCGGGCGATGGGGAACCTGGCCGGGGTGCACGTTGTAGCGGTTCCGATGGTAACGACGTTACCATTGAGGTGCCAATTGGTACGGTCGCCCGAAATGCTGATACTAACGAAATAGTGGCAGAAATTACGGAGGATGGTCAGGTTAAAATGATACTCAAGGGTGGCCGTGGAGGTTTGGGTAACTGGAATTTTAAATCGGCAACCATGCAAACCCCCAGGTTTGCCCAACCCGGAGAGCCTGCCGTTGAGGTAAATGTTGTCCTTGAGCTCAAAATATTGGCCGATGTCGGGTTGGTTGGGTTTCCCAATGCCGGAAAATCAACCTTACTTTCGGTGGTTAGCGCTGCTAAGCCCAAAATAGCGGATTATCCGTTTACAACGCTTGTTCCCAACATTGGGATTGTCCGCTATCGCGATGATCGTTCATTTGTGATGGCCGATATTCCTGGGATCATAGAAGGAGCTCACGAGGGGAAGGGTTTGGGCTTACGATTTTTACGGCATATAGAGCGGAACTCCATGTTGCTTTTTATGGTACCTGCCGATAGCGATGATGTTAAAAAGGAATTTCAGATACTTGTAAATGAGCTGGAGATGTATAATCCAGAGTTGTTGGACAAAAAAAGAGCCTTAGCTGTTACCAAATGCGATTTAATCGATGAGGAAAAGAGAGGAACTGTAAAAAATAATTTGCCCGCAAAAATACCAACGGTGTTCATTTCATCGTTAGTTGGAGAGGGAATAGAGAACCTTAAAGATGTTTTATGGGCTAGTATTAACACTTTTAACCATGATTGATTATCTTGTTCAGCTGGATACCAGGTTATTTTTGGCCATAAATGGGGCGCATTCTTCTTTTTGGGATAGTATTATGCTATTTGCCTCCGGTAAGTTTTCTTGGATTCCTTTATACTTACTGTTAACCTTTTTTATTGCCCGCAGGCACCTATGGAGAGCCCTATTTTGGCTAACCGCCATTGCAATACTCGTTTTGCTTACCGATCAAATATCCGTTCACCTGTTCAAAAATGTTTTTCAGCGTTTACGGCCTTCACACAACGTTACCCTTAGCGGATTAATAAATATTGTAGATTCCCGTGGGGGACGATTTGGCTTTGTATCGTCACATGCCGCAAACACATTTGGCGTAGCCGTTTTCCTTTCGTTTCTTTTCAGGAAACGCAGGGTTACGATTGGTTTGCTGGTGTGGGCATTTTTCGTTTCATACAGTAGAATTTACCTGGGCGTTCACTATCCGGGTGATATTCTTGGTGGTGCTATACTGGGCACCTTTCTGGGTATCAGTGCTTGGCAACTTGCCAAAAGAATAATTCCCGTACGACAGGTTAAAGCAACAGGCGAGGCGTAACGCCTCCAGAAGTTTTTAAATCAGCAGGGCTTACTTTCACTTTCTCCAATTTTCGGGATCATCCCTCCACGAGTTGAGTAGTTGAAGTTGATTGCTATTTACATAGCCAATTTCAATAGCGGTATCAATTAACTCGGAGTAGTTCAACAAAGTTTCGAATGTAGTATTTGCATTCCTGAAATTATCTGTGGCTTGCCTGAATTGGTAAGTAAATATTGCCAGCAATCCGAGAACGTTACATCCTGCACTTTTAAGGGCACTCACAGCCGCAAGACTGCTCTGCCCGGTAGAAATTAAATCTTCAATTACTACTATTTTTTGACCGGGGGCATACTCTCCTTCAATCTGGTTTGATAGTCCATGTGATTTTGGAGCGGACCTTACGTAAATAAAGGGCAGGTTAAGCCTGTCGGCAACAAGCATACCGTGGGCAATTGCACCGGTGGCAACGCCGGCAATAACTTCAGCATCAGAGTATTTTTTTTTGATTAGATCGACAAAGCTGTTGCATATAGCATTCCTGACATCGGGATACGATAGCGTTTTACGGTTGTCGCAGTAAATTGGTGATTTCCATCCCGATGCCCATCTAAATGGATTTGCAGGATTGAGTTTAATTGCATTAATTTGAAGTAAGTTTGATGCAATCGATGCTGTCATGGTTAATGATTTTATAGTTTATTTCGGGAGTCGTAAATTTATTATCACGCAAAAGGTTGATAAATACTTTGAGAATAGCATGGGACTTTTTGTTGGAAGCCCCAAGCATCAGGACATTCCAAAAATACTTGAAATTTTTAAAACAAATCAGCATATCCGGAATGTTTTTGTTGAAGGTGACGATACCGGGAATTTTTTCAGGCAGCTTGCATCAAACTTTACGGTAATTGATGCTGCGGGAGGTGTGGTTCAGAATGAAAAAGACGATATTTTGTTAATACGCCGTAGGGGCGTATGGGATTTGCCCAAGGGAAAAGTGGAGAATGGCGAAAGAGTTGAAGCGGCTGCGGTACGCGAGGTACAGGAGGAAACGGGACTTGCTGATGTTAAGCGGGAGGCTTTGATTGCTACAACCTACCATACATATACCCAGCAGGGACAGGGAATTTTAAAGCGCACTTTCTGGTATAGCATGAGAAGTAGCGGCAGCCATGTGCTTACGCCTCAACTTACAGAGGATATTTCAACGGTGGAATGGGTTTGCCGGAATAACCTGCCGGAATACCTGAAAAATACCTACGGTAACATTCGCGATGTGCTTGGTACGTTAAATATCCCCGTTGTTCCTTAATATTTGGAAAAGCCGTAATTCAAAACTTTCCTTTGGCGATGGTGCCGGTGAAAGAATCAGCTTTTTGTCCGGGCCAATCAGGAAGTACGTTGGGTATGCCCTAATATCAAAATCTTTAATTATATCGGGCTTATTCCCGTAATGGAGGAAGGTCCAGCTGTAGCCTGAATTTTTCAGGAAAGAACGGAGATCGTTGATGTCTTTATCGGCCGAGATGGAGACAATTTCCAGGTGTTTGCTGTATTTTTTGTATATTTTATCGAGCAGGGGAAATTCCTGAAGGCAGGTGTAGCTGGTGGTGGTGCAAAAATTCAGGTAAACGTACTTCCCTTCAAATTTGTCCAGGGTTACATCGTTCCCGTTTATGTCCTTTAGCACAAAGTAGTTGGGTACAAAGCCGGGTAGCAGTTTGGTGATTTTATCGCGGATATTTTCGGCAAATATTAAATGTTCGGGTATTTTGGTGGTTCGGTAGAGCGAGTCGAGCAGCGTAAGCAAGGCGGAGCGCGAAAAGTTATCGCTAAAAAACTCGTCGTAAAGTGCTTTTAGTATAACCATTTCCATCAGCGTATCGTTACTTAGCACTTCGTTGGTGGAAAGCGTCTTTTTCAGCTTGGTTAAACTTCTGTCAACGGAGATATCGTTAAAAATGATGTTCCCCGATGAGGTTCTGGAGAAGAACAGGAAATACTTGTCGTAAACCAGGTTGAAAAGTTCCATGTACGCTGGATTGTTGTAGAGAATGGGCTTATTCAGGAACTGCTCGTTGGAAACGCTGGTGGATTTTTTGTAGAAGGTAATTTGCTTTAGTAACCCGTAACGATATTGCCGGTAAGCATTGAAGTAAGGATTACGGCTATCGGCAAATTTTGCTTCTACAATATTCACCAAAGAGTCAATATTCTGCTTTTTGCCCCTGTAGGCATCCTGCACTATTTGGTCAAACTTTTCATTGAAGCGAAGATCAAAATTGCTTATCAGGTGGCTTATATCATCCTTGTCTATATTGGTTATGCCCACCTGAAGGTCTGTTTCCCTAAAGAAAAGATTCAGGCGTTGCGCTTCAGTTTTTTCTTCCTTGGGAGGAAGGACAAGGTTGTAAACCCTGGTGGGTTCGGCAAAAAAGTAAATGCGGTATATTCCCAGGTAGCTGAATACGTACGTGGTTTCCAGTATTTTTAGCTTACACGTGAAATTCCCGGTACTGTCAACACGGCAACGCCCCACCTCAGTTTCTGTTGATGTAATAAAATCTGAGTACTGATAAAAAATGAT
>JBFXEO010000077.1:0-12164 GCA_050180015.1 Bacteroidales bacterium
CGCTTTTGGTTTGAAAAAATAGTACCGACACTAAATCGAATTGGGGGTTAAATTCCAAGGGCCATAAACTCCTCCCAGACTGGGTCTTTAGGAGGATTCGAAACTATCTTTACCTGCTCGTCAGTAATTGGGTGTACAAACGATAATGAACGGGAATGCAGGTGAATTCCCCCATCTGGGTTTGAGCGATCGTAACCATACTTCAAATCGCCCTTTACTGGGCACCCAACCTTTGAAAGTTGGCTCCTGATTTGGTGATGACGTCCGGTTATCAGCTCAATTTCGAGTAAAAAGAAACTTTTTGTTTTTCCAACAATAGTGTACCGCAAACGCGCCACCTTAGAACCATGAACCTCTCGTCCGTACACAAACGACTTGTTCTTTTTCGAATCGCGAATTAAGTAATGTACCAGTAAATCGGTATCGAGCGGAGGGCGTTTTTTAGTCACCGCCCAGTATTTTTTCCCAATTTTACCTTCCTGAAACATGTTGTTCATCCGGCTTAGCCCCTTACTCGTTTTTGCAAAAAGTATCGCCCCGCTAACGGGTCTATCAATACGGTGCGTAACCTCAAGAAAAATATTGCCGGGCTTTGCATCCCTTTCCTTCAGGTACTGTTTTACCATTTCCAGCAACGATACATCACCCGTTTTATCGGCCTGTACAATATCTCCGCAATACTTATCTACTGCCAAGTAATGGTTATCCTCATAAAGAATCCTATCCGAAGTAAAATTCATAGCTGTCAATTATCTGCAAAAGTTATCTGAAATTCTGAATTCTCCCTAGTATTGTTCTCTTTCGTTGGGAAAATCAAGCAGCTTTACATCTTTGATGTAAATTTGAAATGACCCAAGCATTTCGGCGTAAAGGTTATGGTATCGGCGTAAAAATCTTGGCGAAAATTCCTGGGTAATCCCCAGCATGTCGTGGGTAACGAGCACTTGCCCATCAACCCCGCTGCCCGCGCCTATACCAATTACAGGTATCTTTAAATCCCTTGCTACTTTGGCCCCAAGCTTTGCCGGGATTTTTTCCAAGACCAATGAAAAACAACCGGCTTCCTGCAATTTATGGGCATCCAGTACCAGCTTATCGGCCTCCTCCTCGTCACGGGCACGAACAATGTATGTTCCAAATTTATGAATAGACTGTGGGGTTAAGCCCAGATGCCCCATAACCGGAACCCCCGCCGACAGTATTCGGGCTACAGAGTCAATAATTTCCGCACCGCCCTCCATCTTAACAGCATCGGCACCGCTCTCCTTCATTATTCTGATGGCAGAATTCAGCGCCAATTTAGAATCACCCTGGTAGGTGCCAAAGGGCATATCGACAACAACCAATGCCCGCTTAACCGCCCGTACCACTGAACTGGCATGGTAAATCATCTGATCGAGGGTAATGGGTAACGTTGACTCATGCCCTGCCATAACGTTCGAGGCAGAATCGCCAACCAGCAAAACATCTATCCCGGCAGCATCAAGTATTCTTGCCATAGAGTAATCGTAAGCGGTAAGCATGGCTATTTTTTCGCCACGCAATTTCATTTCGAGTAAAACGTGAGTGGTTATAACCCTATTAATCCCTTCTGTTGACATAGCCATACCTAATTAAAGTTTACCGTGCAAAGGTAAAGTATTATTCTAAAATAACACACCTGGCTTAAGGGCAACATTGTAAATGTGATTCATCTTGACACTGCCGCTGACAAACTGTCATTGCACAACGTATCTACCTATATACCTTTAATTTACCCCAACAATTTTTGCCATAGTATAATTGTTTTATGACAACATAACCCTCGAAACCTAAAAGTTATGACAAATTAGTACCTGAGAGGGCAAATAATTCCATTGGCATAGTGATTGATAAAATTGAACGGTATGGAATAAAATTACACTCAACATAGATAAGAATTAAACTAATACAACAATGGGTAAAATAATTGGAATCGATTTAGGGACAACCAACTCATGTGTTTCCGTAATGGAAGGTAACGAACCGGTTGTTATTACTAATAGCGAGGGCAAGCGTACTACGCCATCGGTAGTTGGATTTGTAGAAAATGGAGAACGCAAGGTTGGCGACCCGGCCAAACGCCAGGCAATCATCAATCCACAAAAAACTGTTTCCTCCATTAAACGTTTTATGGGCGAAACTTACGATAAAGTAGCATCGGTTGAAATACCCCGGGTACCCTACAAGGTAGTGCGCGGTGAAAATAACACACCGAGAGTTGATATTGATAGCAGGCTTTATACACCCCAGGAAATATCTGCAATGATTCTGCAGAAAATGAAAAAAACAGCCGAAGATTACCTGGGACAAGAAGTTACTGAAGCCGTAATCACAGTACCCGCCTATTTTAGTGACTCTCAACGTCAGGCCACAAAAGAGGCAGGTGAAATAGCAGGGCTGAAAGTTCGCCGTATCATCAACGAACCCACCGCTGCTGCTCTGGCATACGGACTTGATAAAAAAAATAACGACGCAAAAGTGGCAGTATTCGACCTTGGTGGTGGAACATTCGATATATCGATACTTGAACTTGGGGAGGGTGTTTTTGAGGTAAAATCAACCAACGGTGACACTCACCTCGGTGGCGACGATTTCGATCAGGTTATTATTGACTGGCTTGCCGAAGAGTTCCTCAAAGATGAAGGTGTTGATTTGCGCAAAGACCCAATGGCCTTACAGCGTCTAAAAGAAGCTGCCGAAAAAGCGAAGATTGAACTTTCCAGTACAACCTCAAGTGAAATTAACTTGCCCTATATCATGCCGGTAAACGGTATTCCCAAACACCTGGTTAGAACATTAACCCGGTCGCAGTTCGAAAAATTATCCGATATACTCTTCCAAAGAACAATTGAACCATGCCGCAAAGCATTGGCCGATGCCGGCTTAAACGCCTCGGATATTAATGAAGTGATTCTGGTTGGTGGTTCTACCCGGATTCCTCACGTACAGCAGCTGGTTGAAAAATTCTTTGGCCGAACACCCAACAAGAGCGTTAACCCCGATGAGGTTGTTGCCGTTGGTGCTGCAATACAAGGAGGCGTACTAACTGGAGAAGTAAAGGATGTACTGCTGCTCGACGTTACTCCGCTATCGTTAGGCATTGAAACGCTTGGCGGTGTTTTCACCAAACTTATAGATGCCAATACAACCATTCCGACCCGCAAATCGGAAACATTTACAACTGCAGCCGACAATCAACCTTCGGTTGAGATTCACGTACTGCAAGGCGAACGGAAACTGGCCAAGGATAATAAAACAATCGGGCGTTTCCACCTCGACGGGATTCCGCCAGCCCCCAGGGGTGTTCCTCAAATTGAAGTTACCTTTGATATAGATGCCAACGGCATACTCCACGTAACTGCCAAGGATAAAGGAACGGGTAAAGAGCAACGAATACGTATTGAAGCATCGTCAGGACTTACCGACGAAGAAATTAAGCGTATGCGCGATGAGGCTTTACGCAACGAGGAAACCGACCGTCAGGCAAAAGAAAAAATTGATAAAATCAACGCTGCCGATAGCATGATTTTCCAAACCGAGAAACAGCTAAAAGAGTTTGGGGATAAACTACCTGCCAACAAGAAAGGCCCAATAGAACAGTCCCTTGCAAAACTCAAGGAGGCACACAAAAATCAGGATATTGCTGCTATTGATTCTGCCACTAACGAGTTAAACGCTGCATGGCAAGCGGCATCTGAAGAAATGTACAAGGCAAATCAGGACTCGGCCCAGCAACAGGCCGATGCCAACCCGGGAGCATCTTCGTCCAGCTCATCGGCAAATAATGATAAAGAGGTTACCGATGTTGATTTTGAAGAAGTAAAGTAACCAATTACAAGTTATACTTAAAAAGGCTGCCAGATACCTGACAGCCTTTTCTATACTGATTATCTATATCATCAAAGAAACATTTACCAGAAGTTTAATCCCCACAAAACACACAGTATTGAAACTAAAATTTGGAGATCGAGAAGAAACAGTAAATTTGTGTTCTGTATTATTTCAGAGCTAAGTTCAGCATACAGAGAATGTATGATTAAACCTTGAACATAGTTCGCAGGATGTAAAATCGAGATGATACGGTAATTTTTGTATTGCTAACTTTTCTACTAACAATGAAAACTATCATTTATAGCATGCTCACTGCATTTTTAATGTTGATGCAAGCCACTTTCACGTTTGCGCAGAGCGATACGATCAACAGAACAGACCAGCATAACCTAAAGCAGGGATACTGGAAAAAGGTTTACCCCAATGGTCATACTGCCTACGAGGGATGGTTCAAGGACAACAAACCGATAGGTGAACTTAAAAGATACCGGGAAGACGGCTCGTTAAAAGCCACTGTAATATACGGCCAAGCCGGTACTTACTCCAGGGTTCTTTTTTATTCGACTAATGGAGGGAAAATTGCCGAAGGATTTTATCTGGATAAACAAAAAGACAGCCTTTGGCAATACTACAATTCGGCATCGAACCTGATATTCGAAGAACATTATACCAATGGAACAAGGCATGGGCGATTCAAGCAATACTATAACGATGGAAAAACTTATGAGGTCGTTCCTTACGTAAACGGGAAAATAGAAGGAATTCTAGTCCAGTTTTATCCGAACGGATTAAATAAAACTACCATAAGCTTTGCAAACGGCACTCAGCATGGAAGCATCAAAGTTTTTTATCCTGATGGAAAAATCAGAATAGAGGGGAATTACGATAACGGGTTAAAGCACGGCGATTGGAAATTCTACTCTCCAGATGGGAAACTAACCGAAACGGTTAAATACATCAGGGGAATACCCGAAAACTACAACCAAAAACTCGATAAAGAAAACCAAGAACTGGAAGACATGCTCAAAAATATAGGAAAAATTCAGGAACCAACCGTCGAAAACTTTCTGGAGAACATGGAAGCCAGGTCATTTTAAAAACCATTTACAACCATAAAAATTGTCATTATGCTGAAAATGTTTAGCGCAATAGGTGGACTTATTGTAGCCGTTCTACTTGCCACCTTAAGTTCATCGGCACAAAGCAAATACTTTGTAAAGTTTACCGATAAGAATAATTCACCCTTTAGCATTGATAATCCGGCAGAATTCCTATCGGAAAGAGCAATAAACAGGCGGAATAATCAAAACATAAATATCACAGAAACCGATTTGCCCGTAACCCCCACCTACATTCAACAGTTAAAGGAAGCTGGAGTCACGGTTAACTATTCACTTAAATGGATAAATGGAGCAGTAGTAACCATCGAAAATACGGAGCAGCTAACTGACATCCAAAATCTTCCATTCGTTGATGGCACCGAAAAAGTTTACGATGCAGGCGCAAAAGCAACTGCATTCACAGTTGATGTTCGGACGATAAAACCATCAAAACGAACGGACGACAATACTAATGAGCTGAACTACGGTGCCTCGGCAACACAGGTTAAAATGCTAAACGGGCACATACTGCATAACAACGGGATGCTGGGCGACGGAATTCAAATCGCTATCATCGACGCAGGATTCTACAATGCAGATACATATTCCGTATTCGACAGTTTACGGGCACGAAATGGCATCCTGGGCGTGAAGGATTTTGTAAAGCCGAATTCGAATATTTACGCGGAACACTACCATGGCATGATGGTGCTTTCCACCATGGCGGGCTACGTTGATGGATCACTTATTGGCACGGCCCCACACGCTAAATACTGGTTAATACGGACAGAAGATGTAAATTCCGAGCAGATTATTGAAGAGTACAACTGGGAGGCTGGCGCAGAGTTTGCCGATAGTGTGGGTGCAGATATAATTAACACCTCACTGGGCTACACCACATTCGATGTAGAATCGCAAAGCCACACGTACACAGATTTGGATGGAAGCACAGCCGTTATAACCAAAGCAGCCAATATTGCTGCAAGCAAGGGTTTGCTTGTGGTTGTTAGCGCGGGCAATGATGGCTCTTCGGACTGGCATTACCTATCAGCTCCTGCCGATTCGCCAAACGTATTGACAGCCGGAGCGGTTGACGGCAATGGAATACATGCGTATTTTAGCTCATTCGGCCCCTCTGCCGATGGCAGGGTAAAACCCGACGTTTGCACCATGGGGCAATCAACCGTACTTGCAATTCCCGATGGAACCATAGGCATATCGAATGGAACCTCATTTTCTGCTCCATTACTATCCGGAATGATGGCCTGCCTTTGGCAGGCCAGGCCGCAGCTAACCCCCAGCGAGCTAATTCAACTGGTACAGTCCAATGCCAGTTTGACTGAATCTCCCAACGACAGCCTTGGCTACGGAATCCCCAACTTTGCTTCGGCGGTAAATATTCCAAATAATTACAGTACAACCGATGTGTTTCAGGTCATACCAAATCCTTTTGAAGATCATATAACAATTTTACTCCCCGGCAACCACTCGGAAAATATAAAATACACCGTTTACTCCATAAAGGGCGAAAAAGTTTTACAGAAAAAACTTTCCCTAACGGGCAATAAATTTGAAATTTCCCTACCCGATACCCTGCCAGGAGGAATTTACCTAATAAAAGTTGTAACCAGCTCAAAAACTTACACGGGAAAAGGCATAAAGCAGTAGCCATGAGCGAAAATAACAATAAACTCACACTCTTTGAGCTAAACAAACTGGTAAAAGATGTTATTACAAAATCGTTGCCCGGGAACTACTGGGTAATGGCCGAAATTAGCGAGATTAACGAGCACCCATCGGGACATTGCTACCTCGAACTTATACAAAAAGATGAAAATACCGATAGCATAAAAGCAAGGGTAAGGGCCAACATCTGGAGCTATACCTACCGAATGCTTAAGCCGTACTTTGAAACAACTACCAACAGGGCTTTGGCAAAAGGAATGAAAATTCTGGTTAACTCCCAGGTTGTTTTCCACGAGCTATACGGTTACAGCTTGAATATTATTGACATTGAGCCCAGCTACACCCTGGGCGACATAGAGCTGAAGCGCAGAGAAACCATCGAAAGGTTAATTGCAGATGGAGTGATGGATATGAACAAAGAGCTGGAACTACCCGTGCCACCCAAGCGTATTGCAATAATTTCATCGCCCACCGCCGCCGGATTACAGGACTTCGTCCATCAGCTAACCAACAACCAGTTCGGGTATGTATTTGAGTACGAACTATTCCCCTCGACCATGCAGGGCGAAGATGCCGAAAAATCAATAGTAAACTCACTCTCAAATATCTACGAAAAAGTAAGCAACTTTGATGTGGCAGCCATTGTCCGGGGCGGCGGAGCGCAAACCGACCTATCGTGCTTTGACTCATACCAGCTGGCCTCGAATATTGCGCAATTTCCCCTGCCAGTACTAACGGGCATTGGGCACGATAAGGATGTTTCCATTACCGATATGGTTGCGTTTTCATCACTTAAAACCCCAACGGCCGTTGCGGAATTCCTAATATCGAAATTTACAGCTGCAGAGGCAACCGCAGCAGAACTAGCCCTACAACTCCTCAATGCCACCAGTAAAGCTGTGGATAAAGAAAATTTCAACCTAACTAGCCGGCAACTTAAAATCCAGCAATACGGTTCAACCGCCATTTCGGAAAATATACGTATAATATACGGCCTGTCAAATTCTATTCCTTACCTGATAACCAGAATAATTACGACAACCCTGGAAGTCCTGCGAACCAAGCAGGGCAAAACTATTTTTGCGCTTAACGCCACCATTAACGGGCAAAATACTACCATAAAAAGTAACCTGATACAATTAAAAAGCGTTGTACCGCAAAAATTACAGGCCGAGAAAACTAAGCAGCACTTCTGGCTGCAAACAGCACAAAACTTAAATCCGGAAGCATTACTCCAGAAAGGGTATTCAATTACCTACTTCAACGGTAAAGCGCTAAAAAACAGTACCGACGTTGTACCCGGTGATAAAATAGTAACTAAACTTAAGAATGGTACTGTATTGAGCATTACTACAGGAGAATAACAATAAAAAGTTGATTTTTTGGTGTATCGTTAATATTTTAGTAATTTTACTGATCATTTAACACGCTATCATCTTTCTGATATTCTGATTATTAAATTGAAGAATCGTTTAAAATATTTACTCGCAATTTTTACGTTATCGTGGTTGCCCTCGTCTGCGCAGGTTGCTTCGCAGCAATCGATTGTGGACAGCCTTTTATGCGTAGCCAACTCCTCGTCAGGCATTGATAAGGTTACTGCATTCGATAAGATATCCAGATTATACTGGGAAACAAACCCAGACTCTGCACTGTACTTTGCATCGCTGGCAGTTGCTGAGGCAAAAAAGGATAAAAGCGATTTGAGCCTGGGGGAAGCATACAACAGCCTCGGGAATGCGTATTCAGCAAAAAACGACCAAGAATCGGCAATTACGTACTACAATAAATCCATTGAATACCGTAAACGCTCCGATGACCCGACTAAAATTGCATCTTCGCTAAACAATATTTCCATATCGTTACATCTCCTTAAAAGGTACAGCGAAGCCATTAGCTCACTCAAACAAGCGGCAGAACTGTTCAGCGAAGCCAATAATTTTCAGGGTGAGGCTTCAATGAACCAGCAAATAGCATCTATATACAGAGGGCTGCACGATCTCAATAAATCCCTGGAGTACTCCCTTAAAGCCGCCAATATTTATATAAACCACGATATTACGCAAGGCCTGGCCAGCAGCTACAATTCCATTGGTTCACTTCATAGAGACCTAAAAAACATTGACCTAGCAGAAGAATACTACATGAAAGCTTTGAGCTTGTGGTTAAACGAAAGGAATGACGATGGGTTATCGACGGCATACAACAATCTCGGAATTATCTACGATGAGAAAGGGGATAACCTCCGGGCGCTGGAATACTACAACAAATCGTTGGAGCTATCAAAAAAAATTAACAATCTAAACGGATTATCAATTGCTTACAATAATCTGGGGTATATTTATATCAAAATAAACCAAATAGACAACGGCATTAAGGCCTACCTGAAGTCATTGGATATTAGCAAAAACCTTAACGACAGGGATAATTACCTGAATACCTGCAACAATATAGCCATTGCCTACCTTAAACAAAATAACCTGAGAAAGAGCGAAGAGTATGTTGGCATAGTTGAAAGAGAGATTCACGGCATAGAAGACATCTCCGTAATACAGGAAACCTATAAAATTTTAGGTGATATAGGCAGCAAAAAGGGAAACTACAAAGAAGCATACGAGTACAAATCCCTGGAAATGGCCTACAATGACTCCCTGTACAACCAGCAACAAACCCGTAATATTATTGAAATGCAAACCCGATTCGAAACTGAGGCAAAGGAGCGGGAAATCCAAATTCTAAAAAAAGACAACGAGATAAAAGCGCTGGAAAATGGGAGGCAGCGATTCTACCAGAAAATACTTTTTATAATTGCTTTACTATTCCTGGTGATATTTATTGGTGGAATAGTAAGCCTTACGCTTATTCGAAAATCGAACAAACTGCTGGGCCAAAAAAATCTGGAGCTGGGAAATGCCAATACCAAGCTGAAAGAATCGGAGAAAAACCTTCGGGAACTTAATGCCACAAAGGATAAGCTGTTCTCCATTATTGCACACGACCTTAAAAACCCGTTCAACGCCCTGATGGGGTTCAGCGATTTGCTGGATAGAAATTACAATTTCCTGTCAGAGGAAGAACGGCGTGAATATATAGGGGTTATCAGCGATTCGACCCAGGGATTATACAAGCTTTTAGACAATTTACTCCAATGGACTCGGACGCAAACCGGCACCATTACCTATATCCCCGAAAACTTTAAACTTCTACCCCTTATCAAGCAGGAAATGGATATACTGCTCCCCAACTCCGATAAGAAAAGGATAAATGTTAGCATTAACATTGAAGGAGCCCTAACCGTATTTGCCGACAAAAATACCATAGCAACCGTAATTCGTAACCTTCTGAGCAATGCCATAAAGTTTACCGGGAATGGAGGTAAAATTGAAGTTTCTGCCTCTACAAAAGAAAATTATGTCGAAATTGCCGTTGTTGACTCGGGCATTGGCATTCAGGATGATGACCTTGACAAAATATTCCTGCTCGACGGATCGTTTACTACCAAAGGTACAGCCAATGAGTCTGGAACAGGACTGGGCCTACTGCTGTGTAAAGAATTTGTCGAGAAAAATAACGGTAAAATATGGGTCGATAGCCAAAAAGGCAAAGGCAGCTCATTCTACTTCACACTCCCTCTCGCATAACCGGCAAGCCTCACCTTTTTATAGCAACAACTATTTTCATCCGCAAAAATAGTTTCAGGGAAAGTTAAAAAATATTACTATGCTAACCGTTCTGGTATTACACACGTAAAAATAACCCGCCAATGCTTATAAAGAAACATATACTGCTTCAAATTATAGCCACAACCTTACTGGGGATTACATCCGCAAGTGCTTCAGAAGGCGAGGTTGATACCCTACTTCAACGGATACAGCTCATTTCATCGGAGAATCCACAGGAGTCGAGACAGCTTGCCTCCGCAATGTATAAGCTTGCAAAACAAACAAAAAATCCCGATAATGTCGCGAAGGCCTACATGGCCTACACCGAAATTTACATTGCAAACAACCTATGGAAACAGGCAAATGCCTACATCGACTCTGCAATGGCAATTGCAAAAAGGTATAAAAATTACAAGCAGCAGGCAGAATTACAAATACTCCTGGGAAAATTAAACTACAGGGCAGATAACCCAAGGCTTGGCTCCGAGGCTATTAATGACGCTATTAAATTAGCGTCCATCAGCCGGGATAATGATTTACTGGTTAGAATCAAACTTATACAGGCCGATTTTATCAAACAAAAGGGAAACTTCACCGAATCAATTACAATCAAAAATCAGGCGTTGAACATTGCGGCAATGGATAAACTAAAATCATCCGAGGCTGATTGCCACCTAAGCATTGGAAGTTCATACTGGCAGATGGGGCAATTCAACGAAGCGCTGGAGTGTTACTATAAAGCCCTTTTAATTGAAGGGCAAATTAACGATACGTTAGGGTTGATCCATACCTTTAAAAATTTAGGGCTAACCTACCGGGAGCTGGGGCAGTACGAAAAGTGCTTATCGGTATTGAATCGTGGACTTAATCTGTCCAAAAAAACTAACAACAAGTACGAAACCGGTGAAATACTGAATATACTCGGAAGTTTGCATTTCCGTTTCAGCCAATTCGATGAGGCCATCAGGTATTACAACCAAAGCCTAAGCATAAGGGAGGAGCTGGGATTAACCCGATCGCAAATTCTTACCCACGAAAATATAGCCCGCGTCCTATCGCAAAAATCTCAATTCGACGAAGCCCTAGATCACCTAAATACCGCATTACAGCTACAATCGCAAATTACCGATCCGTTAGCCGAGGCATCCACCTTAACCGAAATGGGAAACCTAAACCTGCAAAAGGGCAACATCGCCGAAGCGTTAAGGAGATACCTTATGGCGCTCAAACTACGCCAATCTTTTGGGCAGGACGAAGATGTTGCAAAATCGCTCACCAACATCGGATTGGCTTACCGCAAGCTTGGCATGTATAAAAGTTCCCTAAAATATATGGAGCAAGCCCATGATATTATCAACGCCAAAGAGTTAAACACCAATGATGCTGCATACATACTACAAAACCTTGGACATATATACCAGGATGTTAAACAGTTTAACAAGGCAATTGGTACGTACAAAGAGGCCCTTGCACTGAAAGAAAAGGGAGGGGACGAATCCGGCACATCAAAAATACTCCAGAATATTGCACAGGTTCAACTCCAAATGCAGCACATCAGCAAGGCGAGGTCATCACTATCTCAGGCGCTTAAAATATCGAACAGGCTGAAAGATGCCAGAGAAGTTGCCGATATATACAATGAAATGGGCAACGTTGAACGGCAAGCCAACAACCCGGATATGGCCATTAAGTATTACAAAAACGCAGCAAGCCAGTACCAGGCATTACTGAATCCAGAGGGTAAAGCACTATGCCTGAGAAAAATTGGCGAAATACAAACCGAAAGGAAACAGTTTGCCGATGCCGAGCAGAACATTAACCAATCCATTAAAACCGGATACCAGGCAGGGAACGCTCATTTACT
>JBFXEO010000078.1:0-11915 GCA_050180015.1 Bacteroidales bacterium
GTGATTACTTTTTTGTTAAAACGGAGTTTAGGATGAAAAGGGTCGATTTTAACGACATTCTATTTGTTGAGGGGATGAGCGAGTACCTAAGAATAAATACGAGAAATGAAAAAATAATGACCCTGCAAAACTTCAGGAATTTGGAGGCAGTATTACCCAAAGAAAATTTTGTAAGGGTTCATAAATCCTACATCGTTGCCCTAAATAAAATTGACAGCATTGAAAAAAACAGGATCAAAATTGGTGGAAAAATAATTCCAATAAGTAATACTTACAAGGAAACGTTTTACCTGATTTTAAACAAAAGGCCCGGGTAAATTCACCATTTTGCGATGTTCCCCAAATAAAGTACCTTTGTAAACTCTAAAAAATAAAAGAATCATGGGTTTACAGTGCGGAATTATAGGAATCACAAACGTTGGGAAAACAACCATTTTCAACTGCATGTCGAGCACCAAAGCTCAGGCCAGCAATTTTGCCTTTAGCGCAAGCAAATCGAATATTAGTACCATAAATGTTCCGGATAATCGCCTTTACGAGCTGGAAAAATTCCAGCCCACAGAACGGATTGTACACACAACGGTTGAAATTGTGGATATTCCCGGTCTGGCAAAAGGCTCCAACAAAGGCGAAGGGGTGGGCAACAAGTTTTTGGCCGACATCCGTAACTGCGATGCGTTAATTCACGTTCTCCGCTGTTTTGACGATCCAAACCTACCCCATGTTGACGGATCGGTTGATCCGGTCAGGGATATCGAAACGGTAAACTTTGAGCTACAGGTTCGTGACTTGGAGTCGATAGAAAAAAAATTACAGCGAGTGGAAAAAGCCGCCAAGGTTGGCGATAAGGATGCCAAACGGGCCGTTGAGGTGCTGAACATCTATAAAAACCACATCGAAAATTTTCAAAACGCAGGCACCGTACCGGTTGATGAACCCGATAAAAAATACATTGAGGATTTGTTTCTGCTTTCCACCAAGCCTATAATTTACGTTTGCAATGTTGACGAAAAATCTGCCGTAACCGGGAATCGGTACGTGGAAAAGGTTAAAGAGGCGCTAAAAAATGAGCAAACGGAAATACTAGTCATTGCCGGAAAGGTTGAAGCCGACATTGCCGAGCTGGAAAGCGAAGAGGACCGCCTGGCATTTCTTTCCGATGTTGGGCTGAAAGAACCCGGGGTTAACAAGCTAATTCGCGCAGCGTACTCCCTGTTAAACCTCGAAACATTCTTTACCGTCGGCCCAAAGGAAATCAGGGCATGGACCATTAAAAAGGGTATGACTGCCCCGCAAGCCGCAGGAGTTATCCATTCCGACCTGGAACGCGGATTTATTCGGGCCGAAGTAATGAAGTATAACGATTTCATTACGCTGGGTTCCGAACATGCCTGCAAGGAAAAAGGTAAACTTTTTATCGAGGGCAAAACCTACATTGTGGAGGATGGCAATATACTGCACATCAGGTTTAACGTATAGGCAGAATCCCCTTAAACCGCCCAAACACCATCCCTGATACTTCTACTAGCAGGGATTTTTCGCATCATTTCTAAAGCAATTGCTATTACTCATTTTTTCGTCTAAATTTATTTTTAAAGAATCATAGGGTATTTTTAGGTTGGTGTATCATAAAAGCAAAGAAGGAAAAAACTGTTTACATTTAAACCTTATAACTTATGAAAACATTCGCTGAAATTATCCGGAAAAGTCTGAGGTTTAGCACAATGGTCGTTGTGATGTTTACTTCAGCGGTAACTCTTGCACAGGAAATGGACTACTACACCATTAGCGGCGTAGTAAAAGACTCCAAAACCAAGGAGGAAGTCGTATTCAGCAACATCTCTGTTCCGGGAACCAACATTGGAACTGTTTCAAATTCCGATGGCGAGTTCACCATCAAAATCCCCAAATCGCTAAGCATCAAGGAACTTGAAATTACACATTTAGGCTATCAGAATAAAAAGTTCGCGATTGCCGAAAGTTCGAAACCCGAGCAGGTGTTCCTGATTGATCCGGCTTCGGTAGAGCTGAAGGGCGTTGTTGTCCGGCCCGAAGATCCAAGGATGATAGTTTCCCTGGCCATCGAAAAAATTGGCGATAACTATAGCAACACGGCCAATACCTTAACCGGATTCTACCGCGAAACCATAAAACAACGCAGGGAGTACATTTCCATAGCCGAAGCAGTTGCCGAGATTTACAAATCGCCCTATAGTGCCACAGCTGAAACCGACAGGGTAAAAATACTGAAAGGACGGAAGAGCAGCAGGGTGAAAAAAATGGATACCCTTACCGTGAAAATGCAGGGTGGGCCACACGTGTCGCTATACCTTGACCTTGCAAAATATCCGGAGTTAATTCTTACCAAGGAAGAAATGGCAAACTACGATTACAAAATTTCTGACATGGTAAGCATGGGCAACGAGGCAAACTACGTAGTATCGTTCACACCAAGAGTGAAACTGGACTATCCGCTTTACACCGGAAAACTTTACATATCGGTAGAAAGCCTTGCCATAACAATGGCCGAGTTCAGCCTAGACATAAGCGATTTGGAAAAGGCAACCCAGATGTTTGTAAAAAAGAAACCTATGGGCCTACGGTTTGAACCGCAAAGCACCAGCTACCTGGTAACATACAAAAAGCAGGGCGATAAGTATTACCTGAACTACATGCGAAACGAGGTTAAGTTTAGGGCCGACTGGCGTAGAAGAATCTTTGAAACAACCTACACCATCATGTCCGAAATGGTAATTACGGAACGTAGCGCAGAGGTTGCAAACAAGATCAGCGCGAAGGACAGCTTCAGGCCATACTCAATACTTGCCGACAAGGTAAACGAATACTTCGATGAGAACTACTGGGGCTCATACAACACTATCGAACCGGATGAGTCAATACAATCGGCAATTAACAAGTTCAACCGCAGGTTTAAAAGGCAATAAACGTTGATGAATCCCATCGGGCAGGGGATATCCCTGCCCGGTAAGGGCTCAGTAAAATTTCATATCTTTGGGAAACAAGTAAACCAACAACTTTTTTTTGATGGGCCTCAAAGACTTAAACCGGCAGGGGAAAATTAAGCAAAACGATCTGCGAGAATTTGAGTATCTATTCAAAAGTTACTACACGCCTTTATGCAACTACGCCTTTTCAATTGTAAAAGATATTGATCAGGCCGAAGAAATAGTACAGGGGTTCTTTTACACGTACTGGAAAAACCGGGAGGAGATAAGCATCAAGCTATCGCTCAAAGCGTACATCTACAAATCTGTCAGGAATAGCGCTTTAAGATATTTACAGCACAGGCAGATAGAGGAAGAGTATAGAAGGAACGCTAAAGCAGACGAATACCTGTCAACCCCTAACCATGTTGAAGAGTCAGAGTTGGATGCAATTGTTGAAAGCACCCTTGAGCAGCTCCCCGAGCGATGCAGGCAGGTTTTTACTTTAAGCCGGTTTAACGGCTTAAAGTACCAGGAAATTGCCGACCTGCTATCTATCTCGGTAAAAACCGTTGAGGCCGATATGACCAAAGCCCTTATATCGTTCAGGCAAAACCTTGGTCAGTACGGACTAAACATACGCTAAAGTAATACAACAAATTATATAGATACAAGGCACCATGGGAACCGCCAGCAATAACCAAAATCAGTACCGAAAAATTGTACGCTACATCTCGGGAGACATGATCCTCCCTGAGAAAGTTTGGTTTGAGTGGATTATTGCACGAAATTCCAAAACGAAAGGATTGATAAGAGAGATGAGAAACGATTGGAACACAACGGGTAATTTTTTAAATCGCACAAATGTTAATGCCAACAAGGCATGGAGTAATTTATACAGCAGATTAGCGCAGGAAAATCTTCTGCCCGAAAAAGAAACAGCCAACAGTAGATTCCCATTACAGATAGCCTTGAAGTATGCTGCTGCAATTCTGCTTGTACTGGTGCTTACCGGGATTGGAGGCTATAAGTATTTCAACCCAAAACTTATAACGCTAGAGAACAGCACAAATCAGAATACACTTATTTCTACATTACCCGATGGCAGCACAATTTACCTGGAAAGCAGCTCAACATTTACCTATCCTGCCCGGTTTGTCGGCCGGAAACGAAGCGTTGAGCTTAACGGAGAAGCCTTTTTTGAGGTTACCAAAAATCCGCACAGTCCATTTACCATTAACACCAAGGCTGCCAGCGTCAAAGTTCTGGGAACATCGTTCAACCTTAAATCCAGCAGCACGGCAAACTTTGAGCTCAACGTGGTGGAAGGCAAAGTAGGCATTAACCTGAACAGTAACCCGCAGGAGAATATCATTGCCCTTGCCGGCGATAGGGTAATTGCCCACAACGACAAGCTGATCAAAGAAAATATGGCAATTACAAGAAATGCAAAAAAATCGATGGTCCGTTTACAGTTTCAGGATGAACGCCTTGAAAATATCATCAACGTAATTAATAAAACTTACGGGTCAAACCTCCAGCTTAACGGCATCAACCTGAAAGAGAAACGAATTTCGGTAACATTTGAGAACGATATCAGCAGCATTGTAAATATTCTATCCGTATCGTTTAACCTTGAGTTGAGTCACCAACCCAACGGGGCAACTATACTTACCGAAAAAAATGAGTAAAACCGCCCATAGCGTATTTAAGCTATCTATCGGCAAATGGGTAATCCTGCTTGCCATGGCAGGGTTATCCACCAGTATATACCCGCAGCAAGCAGATTCAATTCTAAGTAAACCCGTTACTATCAATATCAAGGAAAGCACCATTTACAACGCTTTAAACAGGATTGGGGAACATGCTGGCTGCTACTTTATTTATGACAGTAAAGATGTTAAGAGCGATAAAAAGGTACGGCACCTTGATTGTAACAATATACCCCTACGGGATATCCTGAACAAACTACTCTCCGACCCAAGCCTTGAGTATAGGGTAATAGAAGAGCACATTTTAATCTTTCGGGAAAACATCGGCTCCAAACAGAATCAGGACACCGGCACAGACTCATCGGGTTTTACTGTTATTGGGGGAAAAGTTTTCGACAAGGACTCCAGATCACCCTTGCCATTTGTCACCATAGTCTTAGAAAAGCTGGGGTTGGGAACCATCTCCAACTACGACGGGGTTTTTAGCCTTCGCGTTCCCAGAAACAGCCTTAAATCCAACGTTGTGGTGTCGCATCTCGGTTATCAAAGCCTATCGGTTCCGGTAGAGCTCATCGTGGGAAAATCATACAATCTCTACATCTCGCCCAGGTATATTCCCATACAGGAAGTCATCATCAGAAATATTGATGCAAGAGGAATTGTAAAAGCAACGGTTGAAAAAAGAGCCGAAAACTACAGCAACGCCGATGCCTACATTACCAGCTTTTACCGTGAGGGCGTTATGCGAAGCAACCGTTACACAAGCTACTCCGAAGCCGTTTTTAAAATATTTAAGTCATCGTACGATATGGACTCTGAGAACGATCAGGTTCGGCTAATGAAATCGAGGAAGCTGGAGCTTACCAATGGGAGCGATACGCTATCGGTTAAACTCAAGGCTGGCATAAAAGGGGCTCTCGATCTGGACATTATAAAAAGTTTGCCCGATTTCCTGGATCCCGAACTCATGGATAATTACACCTACACCAAATCCGATATAGTGGCACACGATTCCAGGAGTGCCTACGCAATTGCATTTGAGCAAAAACCCGAGATTACCCAACCCCTATTCTCCGGAACCCTGTATGTGGATGTTGAGACCCTAGCCCTGCTAGGCGCTGAGTTTGGGGTAAATCCAAGGTATGTCGGAAAATCGGCAAACCTCTTCGTGCTAAAAAAGGACAGAAAAATTAACGTAAAACCAGAGGACATAAAATACTCCGTTGAATACCGGCAATGGAATGGCAAATATTACATTCACCACATCCGCGGTGATTTGACCTTCAGGGTAAAAGGACGAAGGCAGCTTTTTGCCAGCACCTATAGCCTTTTCTTTGAGTTTGTGGGCATTCAAATGGATACGATCAACGTATCGCGGTTTCCCCGGCGCGAGGTGCTGCAACCCAACATCGTATTTTCCGAGGGTAAGTACACCTACGACCCTAAATTCTGGGGCGATTTGAACATAATTTCACCCGAAGACGACATCAGCAAAGCCATATCGAAAATCAACCCAAAGATTGAAAGCTTTGAGGGTGATTTGCATTGACTTATTCGGGTTCCTCCAATTTATCCCAAAATTCAATGCCATCAGCCGCGTAAGATATTCTGAAAATCTAAATAGTTTCTGAGAATTTGCAGCATTTTTTTGATTATTTTCGTCAGTTAAGAAAAATTAAACTATGAACGTTGAGACTAAAACTACCGCAGGTCAGGCAATGGGCATCATTGGTATAGTTCTGGCAGTAATATCGCTAATACTGGCGTTCATTCCATGTATTGGTGTTGTTGCATTTTTGCCCGGAGCATTAGCTCTGGTTTTCAGCATAATATCCATTGTTCAGGCATCGAACGGCTATGGGTCTAAAAGCTTGGGAATTGGGGCCCTTATTGTGTCCATCATCTCCATTCTTTTGGCGGCTATTTGGCTGGCACTTTTCAGCGGAACCATGCTATTTGCCGATAAAAATGCCGATAAGATTGAACTCTTTGGCGAAGAATTCGGAAAAGCCTTCGAAAAGGAGATGGGGAAAAAGAACATCCACATTGAAATTGTTTCGGACAGCCTGGAGAATGCTCTCCGTGACCTTGAGAACGACCTAAAGGACACCAACTGCACCATTAACGCCGATAAGGCCCGCAAAGCAGGGCAGGCAACTGCCAAAGCCTAGAAAAAATCGGCTAAAGTAATTATTGACACAGACTCGGTGAAAATCAGAATTGAAGCAAAAGAGCCAGAATAGTGCTGCTGCTTCCAAACGACCCGGATGTGAATGTTCCCTAAAGATACCAAAGGTTCCTACTATATTTTGAACGTAAGTTTTATGGCCATAATAGTGGCCATTTTTTTGTATGCTGCGCTATATCCCAAAAACAAACATCCAATACCTGCCCTGCTTACAAAAACAACCGGGATTATTCCTCCAAGCAAAGGGCTATCGGTAAGTTTTGCAGAAATTATACGTGGAAATATATCTACTGCAAAAAAAGCCAACCCTTACTCTGTAAGAGTATTCGGCTTTTTTATTTTGCAACTAGTGCTCAGAGTACTTATAAGCATTGCCGTTTGGAAAGGATGGCTGACCGCTGGCAAAATTGCCGTTGCTGATATTTGTATCGCTGTAACTATGTTCGCCTACTGCTTTGCCCCAATGATAGAATTTACCCTGAAGCTATTCGCCCAGCTGATCCATTAGCTGGGTAAATGCGAATCCGTCGGTGGCCCTGATTCCCTTACCGGTAAGTTGCACCCTGCAGCAATCGGCAAAGTAATCGTGCTGAAATATTAAAACATAATTACCGTCAAGGGCCTCTTTCAGGAACAGGTCCTTTTCCTTTAGCGTAACCAATGGCTCAACATCGTAGCTCATTATCCAGGGAAGCGGTAAATGCACCCTAAACGGGAACAAATCGGCCACAAAAACAAGGGTTTGATTCCGGTACGTTATTTCTGGGATAATTTGCCCACGGGTATGCCCATTGAAGATTCTCAACTTAACACCAGGCATTAAGTCCATCTCCTTTTCAATAAGATTCAACGCACCTCTTTCCTGAATGGGGAAAATATTTTCGGGCAAAAATGAATCGGCTTCGCGCGGGTTTGGGTTTGTTGCACTTTCCCAGTGAGCCGCTGAAATATGGTACTTTGCATTAGGAAAGGTTAGCTGTAACTCCCCTTTCGCATCGCGGTAAACTCCCCCGCCACAGTGATCGTAGTGCAAATGGGTAAGCACCACATCGGTAATATCCTCCGGTTTATAGCCCCTGCTGGCAAGGCCGGCAAGCAATCCTTCTCCGCCAAAGGCGTAAACATACCGCATAAACTTTTCGTCCTGCTTATCGCCAATTCCGGTGTCAACCAGCACCACCCTGTTGCCGTTTTCTATCACCAACGATTTTAGCGCAAGGGGAATAAGATTCTGCTCATCGGCCGGGTAAACTTTATTCCACATGGTTTTGGGAACAACCCCGAACATTGCACCGCCATCAATTTTAAAATTGGAAATATTAAAGTAGGAAAGTTCCATCGTACAACTTTTTGATATTTAACATCCAGATATATTACATCGAACCTACGTTATTTAGAAACGTCAAAATTAACGGTTTGTTTGAATAGTTTGATGAATAAAAGGCAGCAGGAAGTTAATCTGATTCCCGTATAAATCCTGAACAAAAATTATACTTTTGACAAGGTTTTAAGGATGTGTTGCCATTCCCCTTATCCTTGGACTTAATGCTGATCCTTTAAATACTTGCGCATGATGAAAATTCACTTTACAGCTATCGGTGGCAGTGCAATGCACAACCTGGCCATTGCGCTTAAAGCAAAAGGTTACGACGTAAGCGGTTCCGACGATGAAATTTTTGAACCATCGCTTACCCGGCTTAAGAATCATGGTTTGCTGCCGGCATACCAGGGTTGGAACCCCAATGTAATCACCCCGGGGCTCAACGGCATTGTTCTTGGTATGCATGCCCGGGCAGATAACCCCGAGCTGATTAAGGCAAAAGAGCTGGGGATCAAAATATATTCTTACCCAGAATACCTGTACGAACAAACCAAGGACAAAACACGGGTTGTTGTTGGCGGAAGCCATGGCAAAACCACCATCACCTCAATGATTATGCACGTTTTAAAACAAACAGGCGTTGCTTTTGATTACATGGTTGGAGCACAGCTCGATGGGTTCGACAACATGGTTGGGTTAAGCCAATCTACAGCTTATGCAATTTTTGAGGGCGACGAGTACCTTACATCACCCATCGACCCGCGGCCCAAATTCCACGTTTACCAGCCCAACATTGGAATAATATCGGGGATTGCCTGGGATCACATAAACGTTTTCCCGACGTTTGATATTTACAGGGAACAATTCTCAACCTTTATCAACTGCATAGAGCCCAATGGCGCGCTGATATACTGCAACGACGACCAGGAAGTCATCCGGGTAGTTAAATCGTCAAAACGGAACAATATAAAATACATTCCCTACAATACCCACCAATACACTATTGACAGTAGTGGAACCTACAAATTAATAAATAGCAGCAGGGAGTACCCGCTTAAAATTTTCGGGAAGCATAATATGCAGAATATTGGAGCGGCAAAGGCAGCCTGCGCCATGCTTGGTACTTCCGAGGAACAATTCTACCGTGCAATTGTTGAATTTAAAGGAGCGGCAAGAAGGCTCCAATGCCTTGCAGACAATTCGTCAACTAAAGTTTTTTTAGACTTTGCCCACTCCCCCTCAAAGGTAAAGGCCACCATTAAAGCTACACGCGAGGCATACCCCGGTAAAAAGCTGGTGGCCTGCCTGGAACTACACACCTTTAGCAGCCTGAATAGAGATTTTTTAGCGCAGTACAGAGATACGCTGAGCGGGGCCGATTACCCCATTGTTTACTTTAACCCGCATACCATTGAGCATAAACATCTGCCCGCCATTAGCCCCGATGAAGTAAAAACCAGCTTTGGAATGCCAACCCCGAATGTTTACACCGATATATCGGCATTAACATTACAGCTCCAGCAAATTAACTGGAAAAACAGAATATTGCTATTAATGAGCTCGGGTAATTTTTCAGGACTAAACATCGGGGAACTATCTGCCCAAATTGTTAATAATACTTAAATACCGAACGGGGCATACCATAAAGTTTTAATTTTGCGTTTTCGTTACACCATATCTGCTGTTGGTTAAACCAAAATCAAAGTAAAAATGAAAACATATAAATCGGTAACGTTAGCGATACTTTTTGCGCTTACCCTAAACGGAGCATTCGCTCAGGATTATAAAACCGGGATTGGGCTCCGTCTTGGAGCCCCGTCGGGGATAACCTTTAAACATTTTTACGCCCAAAAATCGGCAATTGAGGGCACCCTTTCATTCGGATGGGGAGGCGTAGGATTCACCGGGCTATACGAGCTTCACAATTCAATACCCGATGTAAGGGGGTTAAACTGGTACTACGGAGCGGGAGCACACTTGGCCACAGCCGACTCCCACGACGACAATCCCTGGGATAAGGATAAGGGCGATGATTTATTCCTGGGTGTTGACGGCGTATTGGGATTAGAGTACACCTTTGCAGAAGCTCCTATTTGCATTAGCCTAGACTTCTCGCCCATTCTGAACGTTATTGAATCGCCCGGTGTTTGGTTTAATGCAGGCATCTCGGTACGATATACCTTCAGGTAAAATATTTCACTTTTTCCGAAAAATTTTTGCAGGAAATAAAAAATCATATACCTTTGCACCCGCTTTGATAGGCAATTGCCGTGCAGGGTTACGGCCCGTTCGTCTAGGGGTTAGGACGTCAGGTTTTCATCCTGGTAACAGGGGTTCGATTCCCCTACGGGCTACAAACAAGAACATATTCATAAAAAGATGGCAAACCATAAATCATCGGAAAAAAGGATACGGCAGGCTGAGGCCCGCAGGGTTCACAACAGGTACTATGCCAAAACCACCCGCAATGCTTTAAAAGCATTACGAGCAACTACCGATAAGGCTGTGGCGGTTGAGATGTTACCAAAGGTATCGGCTTTACTCGATAAGCTGGCCAAAAGAAATGTTATCCATAAGAACAAGGCTTCGAACCTGAAAAGCTCTATCCAGAAGCATGTAAATGCACTTCAGTAAAGGACTGGTTTACCAAAGATAAACTGTACAAGCCCCTAAAGCGGGGCTTTTTTGGTTTCTAATCTTCGGCAAGGTATTTCCATTTTCTCCTTAAAACCGATTGCAGCTCAGAGTAAGGTATTTCTACCAAAATATCACCCTGTGCATAGCTGGCAATTTCGTAAACGTTATAATGTAACAGCAATCCCTTAGAACCAAGCCCAAACTCTTGGGGTAAAGTAAACTGATTGTCCGAAAACCTGAATTCGCCATCACCTCCATTTTGCCTCCGAGCAAGCTCGGCCTTAAAGGCAGATTCGGCTTTGCCATAAAGCGCAGCCATATCCACTACAATGTCATCAACAGATAGAATTTTGCCCCTACGGGTGTCAACATTCTGGTAATGATAGTTGCTTATGCCATGGGCTCCTCCCATGTAATCAGAGTAAAGGTAGCAGATTGTCAGCAACCTACCATCGTTTCTTAAAATTACGTAGTTAATCTTAAGGTACCACAGCAGGAATGAAGCATCGGCGAATTCGTTTATGTATTCAACGTAAGCGCTATCGTAGCGCAATGCCTGATCGACGAGCCTTGCCTTGAAATCGTTCATTGAACCCACACCGGAGCTATCGTCAAGCATTTGCAGGTAATCGGAGAGCACGGTTTTTGTGAGTTTAGCCGAAGAATTTCTTGCCACCACCGGAAAGCAAAAACTAATATCTACACATGCCGAATCGGGCATCAATTGTCCCCGTCTGAAGGTAACGGAATCTGAATCAATTTCCAACGGTTCTTTGTATAGTTTAAAATTCCCGCCAAGTATGTAGTAGATTACCACCAAAACAAGAACCATTACCGGAATCGACCAGTTTATTTTTTTGTACATAAAAAGATGTATTGTAACCGGACGAAAGTAATAAAACTGTTTAATATTAATGGAATTGATGCCCAAGTAATTTTTTTGCCCCAATACCGGCAGAAAAATTTTAGCTACCTTAGATAAATATTTGGATTGTTCGGTTATTTCAACAAATCATACATCAATGTAAAAGGAACAGGAATACAAACGCCTAACCATAAAGGATTGGGCTGTTGAAGATAGGCCCCGGGAAAAAATGCTCCAGAAAGGGACT
>JBFXEO010000079.1:0-11905 GCA_050180015.1 Bacteroidales bacterium
GAATAGCCTTTTATTGGCCCTAATTATATCCTCATCGAAGCTTGTTATGGCCGATACAGCATTGTCGGATTCCGAAAACTCTATATCAATGGCATTGAGCATGGTTTTTGCCTTTTCGTCATTTGGGTTATCAACCTTAACCTCAACGTGAATAGAGATTGTGTTTTTATCCCAGTTTTCGACGTTAACCTGACCGTACTTGTTCTGAATGAGTAGCCTGGTAGCGGCATTCACGTTAAATTCCCGGTCATACACTTTGTTCAATCTACCTTTAGCGGCAAAAGCACAGGAAACCGTAAGTAAAATGACCAAAGTGACAGATATTTCTCTGAATACTTTCATACTGTTAAGTTTTTAAGTTTTACCTGTTAAAATTTTCTGGAGCTACGGCTTACCCTCGGTAAGCGATTCCTCAATTCTTTGTAGTGCCTCCATCCTAACCTGATAGTTCTGCATCATGGCATCTACCACATAATCTTCGCGGGGATTATACAAAAGTTCCCCCTCAAGCTGCCGTTTCTCCTTCTCAAACTCCGCAAACATGCGCATTACTTCCGGTTTAACGGATGGGTCGGTACTAAAAGCCAGTTGCTCAATTGCCCTATACTTGCGCAGTAGCTGGCTATGGTAGTAGCTATCCATTTCAATCAGCACCTTTTGTGTGGCCCTATCGCCAAAAAAGTAGTTGGCCAGTTCAGGTAGCCGTTCCCGGTTGTAGAATAGCCCCAGCAAGGTGGTGAGCATAAGTATAAGTACAACTGAAGCTGCCGCCGATATGAATATCTTAAGTAAGTAAAGGTTGCTGCGTTGTTTCATTTTTGCCATAAACCTTTCCTGGTGACCCTCCATTAAATCCACATCATCGAACAAATTCCTGTTATCCCTAAAGTATTCATCGAACCTTTCCATAGCTGAAAGTTTTACTGCTCTGCTTAAGTATCTCTATCAATTTTTGCCGGGCCCTTGTAAACTGGGAACGGACAGAAGACTGTTCTATTCCAAGTATCCCGGCAATCTCCTCATACTCAAATCCCTCAACAAGGCGAAGGGTTAGCACTAACCGGTAACCGTCCGGAAGCTGGTTCATGGCCTGCTTAACCTCTTCCGCCGAATCGGGGATAAAATTATCTGTATCGTCATGCACATCTGGGACATTTCTCACATCGTCAATAGAAGTAAACTTTAACTTCTTTTTCTTAAGATAATCGATGCAGGTATTAACCACAATCCTTTTTAGCCAAGCACCAAATGTAACCTCGTTGCGGAATGTGTTTATTTTATCAAATGCTTTAAAGAACGCTTCCTGCATGGCATCCTCTGCCTCCATCCTGTCGGGTAAAATTCGGCAGCTTACATTGTACATTGCCCGGGAATAGAGGTTGTAAAGCTCAAACTGGGCCTTGCTATTACCATGCCGGCATAACTCAATGAGCTCCGAATGAATATTCATTTCCCGATCAGGTTTTTTCATTGAATTCTATGCTAGAGACTACCCAACGTTTAAATCTGCTGCACATGCGTGTGTAAATTTCCAAAAAAAAGAGGAGGAATCCTAAATATTGCTATACGAATAGCGGATCAGGGCAATGTAAAATACTCCCCAAGTTAAAAACAGCAAGTCCCGGTTTCGTCCGGGACTTGCCTAGTATCCAAAATATTTAACTACTACGATAGAAAACTTAGTAAAATTCCCGCTGCAACAGCGCTACCAATAACCCCGGCAACATTTGGCCCCATGGCGTGCATTAATAGGTGGTTGGTTTTATCGTACTCTAAGCCCACAACCTGCGATACCCTTGCGCTATCGGGAACTGCCGAAACTCCGGCATTGCCAATAAGCGGGTTGATTTTAGCCCCCTCTTTCAGAAAAAGGTTAATGAATTTAACAAATAAAACACCTCCTGTAGTAGCAATTATGAATGATGCTGCACCGAGGAAAAATATTCCAACCGATTTGGCCGTAAGAAATGTGGTGGCCTGAGTAGATGCCCCAACCGTTAAGCCTATGAGTATTGTAACAATATCAATTAAAGGCCCCTTGGCCGTGTCGGCAAGGCGTTTGGTAACGGTGCTTTCCTTTAGTAGGTTCCCAAAGAAAAGCATACCCAGCAGCGGTAAACCCGAGGGTACTATAAACGTTGTTAGCAACACACCAACTATCGGGAATAAAATTTTCTCCAGCTTTGTAACCTGCCTTGGGGGTTTCATCCGGATAACCCGTTCCTTTTTGGTAGTTAATAGCCGCATAATTGGAGGTTGGATCACCGGGACAAGGGCCATGTAGGAATACGCCGATATGGCAATTGCCCCCATAAGTTCAGGGGCCAAACGCGACGACAGGAAAATAGCTGTTGGGCCATCGGCACCGCCAATAATACCAATGGCACCAGCCTCTTCGGGCGAAAAGCCAAGCAGTAGAGCTGCCATATATGCTCCAAAAATACCCAGCTGTGCAGCAGCACCGATCAGCATCAACTTTGGATTTGAAATTAGCGCGCTAAAATCGGTCATTGCACCAATGCCGAGGAATATCAACGGAGGATAAATTCCCTTTAGCACCCCGAAGTAAAGGTAGTTGAGCACGCTGCCATCCTCGTATATGCCAATTTGAAATCCCGGAGTGAAAGGGATATTGCCTATGATGACTCCAAAGCCTATGGGAATTAACAGCAATGGCTCATACTCCTTGGCAATAGCCAGGTATATAAATGCCAAGCCGAATAATATCATTATCCCATGCCCGGGTGTAAAATTGGAAAAGCCGGTATAGGAAAAGAATTGGCTTAGGTTTTCCAGTAAGAATGAGAAAAATCCGCCTGATTGTTCCATAGCTATCCAATAATTATTAGTACATCACCCTCCAAAACGGAATCGCCCTTGCGGACCTTTACATCCACAACCCGTCCTTCCTTATCGGAATCGATATTGTTTTCCATCTTCATGGCTTCTAGCACAATTAAGCGCTGGCCCATTTTAACGGTGTCACCAGGTTTAACGTGAACATCAAGAATTACACCGGGAAGCGGAGCTTTAATTGAGCCGGAGGTTGCAGCGCCGGGGCTTGCCGTTTTGGCAACGGATGGATGCGTATCGGTGGTTGGTATTGCCTCTGGACGAACGAGTTTTGGGGTTTTAGTTTGCCTTAGCTCCTTGTCCAGCTCAACATTGTACGGTGTACCATTTACTTCCACCTCGGCAATATTGCCCTCCACGTTGGCAATATGAACCGTATATTCGTTACCGTTTATTTTAAACTTAAAATCTTTCATCGTTGCAGTTTTTCTTTTGGTGAAAAATCAATACTATAATTCTCCCTAACATCACTGTTTCCTGGGTTGACGTGAAACAGGTGGAACCTGCCGTAACCCGTATATCTTTGAACTCCAGGGAGAGTAAAGTTTAGAAACCCTTTGAATGGTTATAACCGTAGATTCCTGATCGTGTTTCTCCGTTTCGTAAAAGTAAAATGCCGCCGAAATTGCGGCAAAAACCTCCCCCGAAACCTCTTCTGTAAAAACGGGCACTGCTCCAAGGGTTCCTTGAACATTCTCTGTTTTACGCTGTAATGCGCGCTGGTTAGATTTACCTATGATCCTGAATACACGGTATAGCACTATAAGCGCAACAAATACCACCAGCATTGCGGTAAGTGCCATTACAATACCATAGGGATCAATACTTCTAAACTTCTCCCCTGCCGATACCTTAACGGTAAATACATCGTTGGTAGAATTTGGCGTTGTAACATCGCTAATAGTCCAGCTATCTGTACCATCGGGCATTCTGCAGTATGTTTGGTTGGCCTTGAGTGCGGGTACTGTAACGCTATCGATGATGGTTTTGCCATCGGGGCTAATTAGTGCAATAAACCGGCTTAAGCTGTCTATTTTAAAGTTGAGGTGTAGGGTTCCGTGCTGTGTTATGCTATCGGCAAAAAATACGATGAATTGCCTTAAGGGGATCACAGTGGCGGGATCGCCCTTGGGAATCATGTATTTCTTAGGCTCGTTGAGATCATTGCTAAGGTAGCAGGTGGCGGTGTTAACCTTGTTGTAGCCAAGGTTCATTATCTCTATCCACGCCCCCCTGTTACCGAAATTATCGGTATAGTTTGATGTATTTACAAGCATCACCTCGTTTATCCTCAAATCGTAAATACTTTGAGCGTTGGTAACGGTTGAAAAAGCCATCGCTACCAACAAGGTAATGTCAAACCAGTATTTTTTCATCAACATAAATTTATAAGGTTACAGCGGTAGATTTGAGTGTTTCTTGGGGGGATTCACATCCTTTTTGGTAGCCAATGACTGTAAAGCCCGAATTATACGGAAACGGGTATTGCGCGGCTCAATAACATCATCGAGATAACCGAACTTGGCGGCCACATAAGGGTTGGCAAATTTTTCCTTGTACTCCTGCTCCTTGCGGAACAGGAATTCCACTTTGGCCTTTTCGTCCTCTATGCTTTCGAGTTCGCGGCTAAGTAGAACCTCGATGGCCCCCTTGGGGCCCATAACGGCAATCTCGGCGCTGGGCCATGCATAGTTAATGTCTCCGCGCAGGTGCTTAGAACTCATTACATCGTAAGCCCCGCCATACGCCTTACGCAGAACCACGGTAACCTTGGGAATTGTAGCCTCTCCGTAAGCGAACAAAAGTTTTGCACCATGAATAATAATACCGTTGTATTCCTGACCTGTTCCGGGCAAAAATCCGGGAACATCAACCAGCGTAACTATGGGAATGTTGAAAGCATCGCAAAAACGGACAAACCGGGCCGCTTTACGCGAGGCATTTATATCGAGAACACCGGCCAAGTACTTGGGCTGATTTGCCACAATACCAACCGATTGGCCGTTGAAACGGGCAAAGCAGGTAACAATATTTGGAGCATAATCGCGCTGCAACTCCAGGTATTCGCCATTATCGACAATTGCGCCAATTACATCCTTAACATCGTAGGGCTTGGTGGCACTATCGGGAATAATCTCGTTCAGCATGTCCTCCAGCCTATCAATGGGGTCGTTGTTGGGCTGTAGCGGCGTTTCTTCTAAGTTATTCTGGGGAAGGTAGCTCAGCAACTTGCGAACCAGCATAATTCCTTCCTCCTCGGTTTCCGAAACAAAGTGTGCAACCCCCGATTTGGTGGAATGGACGCTGGAGCCGCCAAGTTCCTCGGACGTAACGGTTTCGCCCGTTACCGTTTTAACAACCTTGGGCCCGGTTACAAACATGTAGCTGGTGTTACGCGACATAACAATAAAATCTGTTAGTGCAGGTGAGTAAACAGCACCCCCGGCGCATGGGCCAAAAATTGCGGAAATCTGAGGGATAACCCCCGATGCCAGAATGTTGCGCTCAAAAATCTCGGCATAGCCACCCAAGCTTTTAACACCCTCCTGAATACGTGCCCCACCGCTATCGTTAATGCCAATAACAGGTGCGCCAACCTTCATGGCCATATCCATAATTTTGCAGATTTTTGCGGCGAACATTTCAGACAACGAACCGCCAAATACGGTGAAATCCTGTGAGAAAACGTACACCAACCGGCCATCGATTGTACCGTAACCGGTAACAACGCCATCGGATAGGTAAGTTTCCTTGTCAAGGCCAAAATCGATGCAGCGATGCGATACAAACATATCGAACTCCTCGAAACTACCCTCGTCCAGCAGCATTTCAATCCGCTCGCGGGCAGTATGTTTCCCTTTTTTATGCTGCGATTCAATACGTCTTTCGCCACCACCCAATTTGGCTTTCTCGCGTAAATCAATTAACTCCTTAATTTTTTGCTCCTGGGTACTCATAATATTTGCATGTGTTTGGGTATGGGGTACTATTTACTTTTATCTTCACAAAACTCTGTAAGAACTCCCAATGTGGACTTGGGGTGTAGAAAGGCAATATCGAGCCCCTCGGCACCTTTGCGCGGGGTTTTATCTATAAGCAACACGCCTTTCCCCTCAGCATCTTTGAGCTGATCCTCGATACCCTTAACGGCAAAAGCGATGTGATGAATGCCTTCCCCCTTTTTCTCGATAAACTTACCGATAGGGCCCTCGGGATCGGTTGACTCCAGTAGTTCTATTTTGGTTTGACCAACCATGAAGAACGCTGTTTTTACCTTTTGATCTTTAACCTCCTCGGTGCTGTAGCACCTAAGTCCAAGTATATTTTCGTAGAATGGAATTGAATCCTGCAGACTTTTCACGGCTATGCCGATATGTTCAATATGTGTTATGCTCATAGTTAAATTTATTTAGGTTCGAAACTACGGGCACAAAGTTATAGCCTAATGATAAGTTTACCCAGAAAAAAAGTCATCTATTTACTTGTTATTCAACATTGCTAAATAACATGTTTTTATGCCTGAAAGCCCAGAATAACTACAGGGAATCAGGGGAAGTTAACCGTCGGGGTTCTGCCCATGTCCACCTTTCTAAAAGTCTGTTGCCTGGGGCTGGCATACCATTCCCAGGCTTCCACCCCGGCACGGGCCGTGTCATAGTAAAAATTTCCACCCCCTCCCAGAAAATGGGTACCCCCGGATATACACAGCCTCTCAACTCTGTCAAAGAACTCGTACAGGAGCAGGACCCCCCTGTTTGATAATCTCTGCGAGTGTCAACGATGTTGTCCTTGTGGACATCGATTCCACAGCTAACCGTTACAACCCGATCGAATAGTGCCTTTTCCACAGCTATACCGTTTCTGCAAATTTTGGTTGGTGTATTTTATCTCATGGGTATTTCATAGCATCATAGACCAAAAGATAAATGTAATTTTATCTTGATAATTTTTGTCTTCAATAGTTTTTTAAAATATAGCGATGAATAAAGGATACATTAGCGCAGTTAAGCATTTAAAAAATTCTAAAGCAACAAAGTTTAATCCTAACGAAATGTAAAACAAAACTGTTTAAGTTTTAACCATAGTTGGTTTAACTTTGGGCTGTAAACGCCCAATATGGCGTTTGCCTCTATGTCAAATTTATGTTTAACCTGTAACCACATTTGGGGGCTAGACAAAAAATGCTACCCTATAATTTGGAAATCAGTGTATCCTTTCGGTGAAATAGCTCCAACATCAACCGCAGTTACATTGGCCCCTGGTGGTCCAATCCGGCAAAGGCCTATAAACTGATACAATTCCCGTTCGTTGGCTTCGGCCTCAATATAAACATCACCGTTGGAGCAATTTTTAGCAATTCCAGAAATGTTTAGCTGATGGGCGCATCGGTAAACGTAATACCGAAATCCCACACCCTGCACTTTCCCAGTGATTACCAACGATACTGCAATCATACCTATAAAGAAACCTGCTGTTGCAAAAATAATTTTATCTTTGAGGTAAGTCAACTTTGAATACTTTACGCATGTGTATATGCTAGTAGATTATCTTTTGGTTTCTTTAGCAGTAATACTACTAATACTAGGATTACTGGGATGTGTTTTACCGGTTATACCCGGGCCTCCATTGAGCTGGATTGGGTTAATCGTATCGTACTACACTTCGTACGGCAACTACAGTACAAGCGTAATTGTATGGACGGGGGTATTTGCACTTGTTGCAACCATTTTAGATTACATTTTTCCTATATGGACGACAAAAAAAATGGGTGGAACAAAGCGGGGTGTGTGGGGTGCAGCAGTAGGCTTACTCCTTGGAATAGCACTATTTCCACCTTTAGGAATAATTATAGGCCCTTTTGTAGGGGCATTGCTGGGTGAATATACTAATAAAAAGATCAATAACCCCTGGCTTTCGGCTACGGGCTCTTTTATCGGATTCTTGCTAGGTACCGGCCTGAAATTTGCTGTGTCAGGGATTATAACCTACCATTTTGTGGTGGAAATATTCCTTAATTAAGCCCTAACTAATCCTTCTTCATCTACTCGGCAGGCTTTGTATCATTTTTCCGGAAGGCATTATTCACCTTAATGTTTCTGCCCTTAACCTGTGTATCGTTCAGGGCCGTAATGGCCTTTTGGCCATCCTCATCGCTTTCCATTTCTACAAAGCCATAGCCTTTTGACCTTCCAGAAGTTTTATCAACAATAATTTTAACCGCAGCAACATTTCCGAATGCTACAAAAAGTTCCTTTAGCTCATCGGCGGTCATTGAATAAGCAATGTTTCCTACATAAATCATCATAAGGCAAAAATTTTAAAACTTTAGAACTAAAATTAGTGTTAAAAAATAATAAAAACAAAAAAAAGTAGCTTCTGGCTACTTTTTTTTAAAAAAACTTACTATAAACTACTGCCCTAAGGTAGCAACCATAACTGCCTTTATTGTATGTACGCGGTTTTCTGCCTCATCGAATACTATAGATGCGCCCGATTCAAAAACGTCTTCGGTAACCTCCATCGATTCTAACCCAAATTTTTTAAATATTTCCTCGCCTACGGATGTCTCGCGGTTATGAAAGGCCGGTAAGCAGTGCATAAATTTACAATCCGGGTTACCGGTAAGTTCCATGGCCCTGCGGTTTACTTGGTATGGTTTAAGAAGTTTAATTCTTTCTTCCCACACAGAATCGGGTTCTCCCATTGAAACCCAGACATCTGTATAAAGGAAGTCGCAACCTTTAACCCCTTCCTCAACATGCTCGGTTAGGGTAATTTTGGCTCCGGTTGTTTTGGCTATTTCAAGGCAAGTTTTAACCAATTCATCGCTTGGCCAACATGCTTTCGGTGCGCAAGCCCTAAAGTCCATACCCATTTTAGCCGCACCAACCATTAGCGAGTTGCCCATATTGTTTCGGGCATCGCCCATATAGCAAAAGGCAACATCGCTCAAGGGTTTACTGCAATGTTCACGCATAGTTAAAAAATCGGCTAAAATCTGGGTTGGATGAAATTCGGTGGTTAACCCATTCCATACTGGTACCCCGGCATACGCCGAAAGGGTTTCAACAATTCCCTGCGAGTAACCACGATATTCAATACCATCGTACATCCTGCCAAGAACACGGGCGGTATCTTTCATCGATTCCTTTTTCCCCATCTGCGATCCGGAAGGGCCCAGGTAGGTAACATGTGCACCCTGATCGTAGGCAGCAACCTCGAAAGCACAGCGGGTACGGGTTGAATCCTTCTCAAACAGAATTACAATATTTTTGCCTTTTAGGCGACTCTGTTCATTGCCAGCATACTTCGCCTTTTTAAGGTCGGCAGCTAAATCGAGTAAAAAGTGTATTTCCTTCGGGGTAAAGTCCAAAAGCTTCAAAAAACTGCGATTTCGTAAATTGAACGACATGATTTTTAGTATTTTAAACTGTTAATTAATTTTCGTACTCCATCGTGATTTTGGTACCATAAGACATATCCTCGAGTTTTGTAGCCTCGGTGATTACGCTCATTTTGCCTCCATTCTCAATAAAGTTCAAACATGCACGAATTTTAGGGGCCATATTGCCCTCGCCAAACATCCCCCCGTTCAAGTATTTCACCGTATCGGCATAGTTCAGGAACTCCAGCTTCTTTTCGTTAGGTTTCTTATAGTTAATGTAAACATAGGGAACATCGGTGAGGATGTAAAACTCATCGGCCCTGATTTCTGTCCCCAGCAATGCCGATGCGGAATCTTTATCGATAACAGCCTCGGCTGGTCTTACATTCTCATTCTCATCTATATAAACAGGTACCCCGCCACCGCCTGAAGCTATTACTATTATTCCCTGATTTACCAGTTGCTCTATCACCTTAATATTAAGGATGCCTTTAGGTTTTGGGGATGGTACAACCCTGCGCCATCCGCTACCGGTATCCTTTACTTCCTCCTTAAATATCCAGCCTTTCTGGGCAGAAAGTTCATCGGCCTGGGCTTTATCGTATATCCGGCCAACCCGCTTTGTGGGATTCTTGAAGGCGGGATCGTTGTGATCCACTATTACAGGAGTAACCAAACAGCAAACTTCCTTGTTAACCCCATGCTTATGCAGAACGTTGCGTAGCATCCGTTCTATCATGTAGCCAATTCCCCCCTGAGAATCGGCGACACAAATATCCAAAGGCATTTGGGGAATGCCGTACATCTGCTCTCCCGCATCGTTACGCATCAGAATGTTGCCCACCTGGGGGCCATTCCCATGGCTAATTACAAGGTTATAGCCTTCCTTGATCAGGTAAACTAAATTTTCGAGAGTATCAGTGGTATTCTGCTCCTGCTCATCAATGGTTCCCACCTGATTTCCCCTGAGTAGGGCGTTTCCACCCAGGGCCACAACAGCCAATTTATTCATATTCAGAAATTTATTTGTTGTACTTTAGGCGACAAAACTACAATTTTTTTTTTATCCTGGTTATACCATTGAACTTTAAACCCATTTACACTATTAGTTAACAATATGTTTAATAACACAAATATAAATACCACTCGGAATACGAGCATTCTACAGTAAAGTATAATGGCCGAAAATACCTAGGCCAAGTAAACTCAACCCTCTAAAAGCCTTTTCTATTGATGTACTGGCTGTAATCTTTAACTTTGGGAATATACTCCTGCTCAAGCAACGGCGAACTAATTATAAAATCGGCGGTAGAACGATTTGTAGCTGTAGGTATATTGTAAACAGTGGCAATTCGGAGCAGTGCCTTAACATCTACATCGTGCGGCTGGGCCTCCATGGGATCCCAAAAGAATATCAGCAAATCAATTTTACTTTCAGCGATATATGCACCAAGCTGCTGGTCGCCACCAAGTGGCCCTGATTTTAACCGGGTAAGCTGTAAGTGGTCATGGATGCTGTTGCCAACCATTTTCTCCAACGCTTCCTCAACCAGTTTACCCGTTGTTCCGGTACAAATAAGCTTGTGCTTCAGTAGCTTTTCCCAGTTCCACTCAACCCATTCTACCATATCTCTCTTGCGGTTATCATGCGCAACAAGAGCGATAGTTTTGTTCTTATCCACTTTCTTCCATGTATTGGTATGCCACAAAGGTAGCAATAATCAAAATACCGAAAATTACAAGAATGTTAATAACTGTTTAAGTATTACTATGAGCAACCATTAACCTTACTACTAATATTTTTTATTCTGCCGATAAAACAGCAGCTAGAGGAATAATCCGGAAAAATTAGAATTAACCGGAAGTCATCAATCAACTTGACTTTGCTGCCTTTCGCCTAATGAAGCCCACCTCCTTCCCCATAAACATCAATACAAAAACAGAAACAATTTCAAAACCCCAGCGGAGTAATAACATGGGCAGTTGGTTTTACAGAACCAATTACTACTTTTATCGGGTATTAAAACCGCTGAATACTAAGTATGCTTGGAACTATAGTGAATGCCCTGGCTATTGTTGCTGGTGGAACATTGGGCCTGATACTCAAAAGCAGGCTACCCCAGAAATATATCGATATATTTTTTCAGGTAATCGGTCTTTTTACCCTTCTGCTGGGATTATCCATGGGGCTAAAAACCGAGAAGCCTCTACTGCTTATATTCAGCCTAATTCTTGGAGCCTTGGCGGGAACAGCCCTTAACCTCCAGCGGAGGATTGAAAAATGGGGCGAAAACATCAAAAACCGCTTCAACCTTAAGGCCGACAAATTTGCTGAAGGAATGGTTATTGCTTTTCTGATGTTTTGTATGGGATCGCTAACGATACTTGGAGCCATAGAGGAGGGAACCGGTGGTGAACCGAAACTTTTCTACGTAAAAAGCTTGATGGATGGGTTTTCCTCCATTGCGTTGGCTTCGTCGCTGGGAGGTGGGGTTCTATTTTCTATCATTCCATTGCTCCTATACCAAGGAGGTTTAACACTTCTGGCATCGGTAATTGGCGGTAGCCTTTCTCCACCGATGATTACAGAACTTTCTGCGGTTGGGGGTGTTCTGCTGATGGGGTTGGGGGTTAATATACTGGAAATTAAAAAAATAGAAATACTGA
>JBFXEO010000080.1:0-11872 GCA_050180015.1 Bacteroidales bacterium
GTAGCCCGTCTCCTCCACCACCCTACCCTTATCAATGGAATCCTGAACATACCTAACAATCAGCTGTACTCCGGTTTCGGCCACAAGCCAATCGCGAAAATCGAGGGTTTCCTGAAAATTATGGCCAGTATCGATGTGCATCAAGGGAAAAGGAACCTTTGCCGGATAGAAAGCCTTACGGGCCAAGTGGTACATCACAATGGAATCCTTTCCTCCGCTGAAAAGCATCGCCGGATTTTCGAACTGTGAAACCACCTCGCGGATCACATAGATTGACTCCGACTCCAGCTCCCTGAGATGATTCATTTTGAATTTGCTCATTGCTCAAAAGTTAATTCTCAACATAAAATCGTTTAGCCTGCAAAGATAGGGAAGTTTACCAACCCTATGAGCTGTTTTAAATCAACCTATAAACAGTAAAGCCGGCAAATGGTTTAACAGACACCAGGCATTGGGGCACTTCGTGCCCTTCACCGGGCTTAAGGGTACGACGTTCAGGCCCCGTGCAGATTCTTTTCGATGTTAAGCCAGCGGTCAACGTTGGCACAAAGCACCTCAATGGACTTGCCCTGGCCACAGCTATCGGTGTTAATGGACAGATTCGGATTGAGGGGTTTCTCGTAGGGTGCAGAAATACCTGTCAGGTTTCCCATAGCTCCCTGCAGGGCCTTGCTGTACAGCCCCTTTACATCGCGGGCAGTGCATGTTTTTATATCGGCATCAACAAAAACTTCAAAGAATTTACCGTCTCCCACAATGTTTTTTGCCATGCTACGCATGGCCGCCAGCGGCGAAACAAAACAGCAAATAACCACGAACCCCTGATCGTTGAGCAGCCGGGCCACGGACGATACCCGGCGGATATTCTCGGTCCTGTCGGACTCGGAAAAGCCAAGATCAGAACAAATGGTGCATCTCACATCGTCGCCATCGAGCATTATGGGTGCTATTGCCCTAGCCTGCAGGTAATGCCTCAAACCCTCGCCCAGGGTTGTTTTTCCGGCAGAAGGCAACCCCGTAAGCCATATAGTTGCGGAAACGCTCAGCATTGCAGTAAAATTTACGTAACGGTTTTCGGCTCAAATGTAGATTAATTTACCCCGACCTCAAAATAAAATCCGATGAAGCGGGTAAATGTTCATACTCCAATTCCAGCAACACGCCAATGGATACAGCGCACAGCCTACGGCTGTCCATTTCCAACCTACTGTACCAGCACCGCTACGCCGGTTTTTGGCCAAATCAGGGATGCGTTTGGCCGGGGGAACGTCAGGGAGGCATAAATTAATACGCATTAGATTATAGTTTAATGCGCATTATTTCTTATTTTAATGTGCATTAAACTTATAAATAGTATGCATTATATTATATTTTGTAAACTTCCCCGCTGCCGAAGGCAAAGCCCCCATTCACAAAATTAACATTACCCCGCTGCATTTCCCGGCTAAAGGGTTAGCCCGCCTATACGCCAATACAACGCAAAAAATACTAACTTTACGGCAGGGTGTTTTTAGCCCGCTTTACACGGTTAACCACTGAAAGTACAATAAATTCTAACACTATGAAACGATTACTGCCTATTTTCCCAATCCTGCTCACATTTTTCTGCCATGCTCAGGAATCCCGGGATTTATCATCCCAGGTAAACCAGCTAAAGGAAGAAAATGTGAATTTAAACCACCGGCTGGACGAGCTGCAAAAGCTAACTGACGATTTGCTATGGTTTCAGCGGCTGGGCGATGTTGCCAGCATCGATAAGGTTTATATATACGGGCCACCCCCGGCAAAAGTTGAAAATTCCACGGCAACGGGGGCCCACAACCCGGTAAAATTTTGGGCATACATTTTTGTTCCCCGGAATATTGACCCCGGAAAAAAATACCCGCTGCTGGTTTTCCCGCACGGAGGGGTTCATGCCGATTTTACCACCTACTACACCCACATAGTAAGGGAGATGATTGCCCAGGGCTACGTGGTTGTGGCCGCAGAGTACCGGGGAAGTACGGGCTATGGCCGTAATTTCTGGGAAAAGATAGATTATGGCGGACTGGAAAACGAGGATGTATTCGCCAGCCGGAACTACATGGTTGAAAATTACGATTTTGTGGACGGCTCACGGGTTGGCATTATTGGCTGGAGCCACGGCGGGATGATTGCCCTCCATAATATCTTTGAGCATCCCAGCGACTATGCCTGTGCATTTGCCGGGGTTCCCGTGTCAGATTTAATTGCCCGCTTTGGATATGCCACTGACGATTACCGGGAACTATATACAGCACCGTACCATATCGGGAAAACTCCCCGCGAAGATATAGAGGAGTACCGCAGGCGTTCGCCGGCGTGGCAGGCCCGCAAGCTGCAAACCCCGCTCCTGATTCACACCAATACCAACGACGACGATGTGTACGTTATGGAAGTCGAGAATCTGATTAAATCGCTGAAAGCCGAGGGTAAAAAATTTGAGTACGAAATATTTAAGGATATGCCGGGCGGTCACTCATTCGATAGGATAGACACCAGGGCTGCCCGCGAAATACGGGTTAAAATATACCAATTCATGGCACGCTACCTCAATCCCCCAACGCCGGTAAAATCAGTAGATGATATAAACAGGGCGGCGTACCTACAGGGGAAGTGATAAAAGGGTTACCGCTGTCAAACCGGACGAAACATTTAGGTTGATCAGATTATCAGGCTACCCGTCACTTACGGATGAAGGAAAACAAAACGGTAAGGAGTTAATGCCGGAAATACCGGAATAAACCCAAAACCATAAACCACCTTCACCTGTACCCTTGCCGGATACCAACGATTCCCTTCGCCTGCGGGCAGCATAAGCAATTTCTGACAATTAACTAACTTTGCAAGAAAAATAGCTTAATAACATGAAAATTTTTATGCCTGTTTCCGTACTACTGCTTGTTAGCCTGGGTTCAAATGCACAAAAAGTGGACACCATTAAAACCAACAGCGGTAACCTGCTGATACATTTCTTGGGGCATGGATCGTTGATGCTTGAGTACAACCAAAAAATTATCCATATCGATCCGTGGTGCAATGTGGCAAACTACGATAAGTTGCCAAAGGCAGACCTGGTACTTATAACCCATCATCATGGCGATCATTTGGACTCATCGGCACTATCAAAAGTTGTGGGCAGCAAAACCGAAATATACTGGACTGCCCTATGCAGTAAAAATTCAACTTTCCGGGCCAAAGGAAACATTGTGGGCAACGGCGACAATTTTTCCACCCTTGGCATCGCCATTAAGGCTGTACCAGCCTATAATATTGTAAACAAAAGGCCCAACGGGGAAACACTTCACCCTAAAGGGGAAGGGAATGGTTACATTTTCGCCTTCGCCAATGTTAATGTTTATGTTGCCGGGGATACAGAGAATATCCCGGAGATGAAAAACTTTGGCAATATCGACATCGCATTCCTGCCCATGAACTTACCCTACACCATGACCCCCGGGATGGTTAAAGAGGCCGCAGTAATGCTAAAACCAAAAATTTTGTACCCATACCATTACGGCGAAACCGATACCAACAAAATTACGGCCCTGCTGAAAGATTATAAGGACATTGAGGTTAGAATCCGCTAGCGTTTTCAGGCATATAACAACTGTATAGAAATATGGGGATAATTCTCCCTAACGAACTCTTGAACAGTCTTGTTGTAATTTGCCATACATCCAAAATCCAGCTACAAAGTTTTAAACCTAGCATAGGTACTAAAACAAAAAAAAGTTGTCCGGGATTGTACTGTCTAATTCTGGGACTTGTTGGTGGATTCGATGCATGACTGACAGTAAATGTAGTGTTCCGGACAACTATTGCTGCTTGGTGGCTGCAGCTATATTATTACGTGTTTGGGACGTTATGGTTAGTAACAAAATCGTGCCACAGAAAATACCGTCCCGGTATATTATCATACCCAGCTGATAATATGCACAATAAAAAAATCATGCAGGGTATCGATTCCCATAGCTACACTTAAACCGAGTAGGTTTTCTACATTTTGTGGAATTGGTGGCTGTAAAACTGCGTAAAATAGAACCAGACCCGAAAGGTAAAGCTGTTAGCCTTTTTTAAACACTACGCCGGAGAAAACCAGAAAGACGCGTGAGGCAAGCATGAAATATCCTATTTTAGAATATACCGTAGTTAAAGTAAAGTAACTTAATTCTTGCAGCGGCTATGATCTTAAAGAGAAAACATGTAACTTTACACGCTGGAAATAATAACTAATACATACTATCATGGGAAAAGGAGATAAAAAAACCCGTCGGGGGAAAATTTTTATGGGTTCTTACGGCAACAGCCGCCCTAAAAAAGTATCGTCCGGAAAGGAAACCGCTAAAGCAGATAAGTCCAACGGGAAGTAATTCCTGACAATCTTTTACGCAAACCGGGATTCTAATTCCGGTTTTTTTGTGATCCATACCTTACGGCCATGAGTGTAATGGAAAAAATGTTTAGTTAACTTTTATCAGCTAAAAATTCTCATTAGCATTTAAACGTAACAATATTTTTAATACTTGTTTGAGGGTGTTCAGGTTTTGGGCACCCTTCAATATTCTTCATTCTCCCGATTGTTCGTTGCTTACATTTTGAAAAACCGACCAAATGAAGTTACGGAAGAATACAAGGCAAAGAAAATGTAATTTTGAAACCTTTAAGCGATATAGCTGAAACGGAACGCGCTAACACAGGCTATAAAAAATGGCGCGTGAAGTGCGTAATTCAGGGTTTGCCCGCACGTGCATCTGTATGGGTTCAGGGTGGAATCCCGTGCAACCCGTGGCTTTTCCATAGCCCCGGCCGATCGAGTTAATTCACATAATCCATACTATTTAAATTGAATTTTTCAACAACTTCAACATTTGTGAGAACAGCCGTACAATGAATAATGTTGACAGTATTTTACTCTTCCCTGTTTTCAATTGCCTTATAGAATATATCGTGTATTTGGGTTCGCACATTCATATTGGCCAACTTGGTGTTATTGGCATCGGGGTAAACCCTGTTCGAAAGGAAAACATACACCAAACCATTCTGTGGGTCTGCCCAAACCACCGTTCCGGTAAATCCGGTATGTCCAAAACTCGTTGGCGACGCATGGTCCGATGCCGGCGAAGGCTGTCCCTTTGGAGATGGCTTATCGAACCCATAAGCCCTACGGTTTCCATTACCAGCAGGCGCATTCGTGAACAGGGATACCGTTCCCGGGGTGAAATAACGTTCTCCGCCGTAAACTCCACCCTGCAGGTACATTTGCATTAACTTGGCCAAATCGTTGGCCGTGGAAAACAGCCCCGCATGCCCTGCAATTCCACCCATCATGGCGGCAGCCGGATCATGAACATCTCCCCAAATCTGCTGCTTGCGGAAAACCAAATCGTACTCCGTTGGTACTATTCTATCCCTATCAAACTTTCTGTACGGTTGGAACAAGGTATAGTTCATCCCCAGCCTTTTAAAGAAGAGGTTATCGGAAAGTTCGTCCAACCCTTTTCCCGTTATATTTTCCACCACGCGCTGCAGGTAAAGAAATCCCAGATCGCTGTAGTGATATTTTCCCGGTTCCACCAACGACGATTTATTAACAGCATCAAAAATTGTATCCTTCATCCCTTCGCACGAGTACATATTTTCTGCACATCGCAGCGGGTATTCAAAGGATTTACTGCCAGAATAGTAAAGTGAGCTTGGGGCTACATACTTATGCAGGTAGATTGTTTCTGAAACCTTGAACGGGTAGCTTACGCTCAGCGATTCCTGCCTTACAGGAACACCAGAAACCAATGTTGTTAGTGTTTTCAGGTAAAAAGGTATCCAGGGTTGTAATCCCGATTGGTGCAATAAAATATCGCTGATCTTCAACGACGATTTATCTGCATAAGCATCCAGGTTGGTGTACATACCCAATGTTGAAGTAAACGTAACTTTCCCCTCGTCGTATAGCCTCATTACGGAAGGAACTGTAGCTCCAATTTTTGTAACCGATGCAATATCGTAAAGCATTCGCGTATCAACGTTATCGTCCGACATGTAGGTTGGCCTACCAAAACATTTATGGTAAAAAACCACTCCATCTTTTGCGGCCAGAATCTGCATCCCGGGGGTTACGCCCTGTGCTATGGCACTGTTGGCAATAGAATCGACTTTCAGCAGGTATGTAGAGCTAATTCCCATTTCCTCGGGCAGTGAATACCCCAAGCGAATTTTTCCTGTTATTTTATTTCCTGTACCCGATTTATAGGAATTTACAACGGAAACAGGGAGTTCCCCCTCTGATTTGGCCCCGCCAAAAATAAGCTGCGCAGTTAAGTTCTGCGAATCGGGAGAGTTATCGTACGCAACAACTATAGACGAAAAAGAATCCGGGTTGTAAAACTTTGAAATGGAATAAGGACTTCCAAAAATATTTAGTATTACCCGTTTCCGAAAGGCCAAATCGAACAGAAAGTTTGCGGTCTGACCCGTTACTCCAAAGTTTTTGCTGTACCTGCTATCTATGGCATGGCAACCAACAATAATCAGGTTATACGGCTCAACAGAATTCAGCAACGAATCGTACTCCTCAGCAGGAGAATCGGGATTAATACTATATGTAGAAATTGATGAATACAACTCCATTTGTTCACGGAAAACATCGCCCTTGTTGCTGCCAATCTCAATATACGCAATCCGCAACGTGTCCAGCCGTTGCAAGGGCAGGATGCCCCTATTGGATACAACCGTTATTGCTTCAGCCACGATTCGTCTTCTGAGAACCTGCGATGATACCTGATTCAAATCATCGTACAAGTTAGTCAGATCAACCGGTTTGTAGCCGTTTAACCCTACGCTGTACTTAGCCATCAGAATTTTCCTGCATTTCTGGTTAATTACATCCTCCGGAATTTCGCCAGCCTTGACCAGGGTTTCAATTTTATCTATCGATTCTTTCACCTTGGACGGGAACAGTAGAACGTCGTTGCCTGCTTTCAGGGCAAGCACATTGATGTCAACAGGATCGTGATAGTCTGCAATTCCCTTCATATTTAACGCATCGGTAAAAATCAACCCCTTAAAGCCCATTTCGTTTACCAAAATATTGGTAACAATATTCGGCGAAATGCTCGATGGCTTTAATGAGTCAGCCTCCAGCACCGGAACGCGCAAATGGGCCACCATCATACCATTCACGCCCCCTTTCACAAGTTCACGGAATGGAAATATCTCAACGGAATCGAGCTGCTCCCTGGAGTGCGATACGGTTGGCAGGGCCAAATGGGAATCCTCGTCTGTATCGCCATGTCCCGGGAAATGCTTTGCACAGGCAATTACGCCGTTATCCTGCAATCCATTCATATAGGCCAGGCCAAACTTAACAACCTGCTCCCGGTTCTCGCCAAACGAGCGGGAATTTATCACCGGGTTCTGAGGATTACTGTTAATATCGACAACGGGTGCAAAATTGATGTGAACGCCCAGGCGTTTAAGCTGACGGGCGATATCGCCGGCCATTTGATATACTAAAACGGAATCGGCCGATGCGCCAAGCATCATCTGGCGCGGGTAAGAGAAAGTGCTATCGAGCCTCATTCCCAGCCCCCATTCCGCATCCATCGAAATAAGCAAGGGGACTTTTGAAAGTGATTGGTAGTAGTTGGTTTGCCTTGCCTGTCGAACCGGGCCACCCTGAAAAAATATCAACCCGCCAATTCTCTCGTTTCTTACCAAATCGGCAATCTCCTGAACATGCTTATCGTCGCGGTTCGAGTAGGCCGCCACCATGAATAGCTGACTTATTCTCTCGCGAAGCGTTAAACCCTGCAAAATTTTCTCAGCCCATGCAGCCTGATTTAAGGTATCCTGCCCTAATAAATTATGTTTGCCTGCCCAAGCAGTGTTAAAGAGCAAAATGAAGGCTAAAATCGAACAAGCTATTTCTACACGTTTCATACATACCCGTTGAATGAACAAAAGTAGCGGAGTTTTAAATTAAAACCTAGGCTGTTCCGGGGTTTTAACCAACGAAAAATTTGCAAACGTCAAAAATACGTAAGGTAGTTTTCAATCACATTGCTATTCATGGAGAGATTCACCGTGTATTTCCGATTCGTCAGCACGCTTCTTAACTCTATTCAATCGTTATAATATCAAACCGAAAAAACTCTATGAAAAGTATTATATTTACATTTAAAAATCAAAAATCATGAATGAAAAATTAAGCAGAAAGTTTTCAGTTCAATTGAGTTTTGAGGAAATCCGATTGCCTCCTTTTGAAGATATATTAATACTCGGGAAAAAATGTCCCCAGGGTAAAATAGGAGTATATAAATCTTGCGATCTCCTAGTTCCAAATGAGTTTGAAGCATTTGAGATCGAAGATGAAACTGTGGAAGTTATTTTTATAAATAAGCGGATTTTGAGAAAACTTAACGAAAATAAAATAATCGAAATTTTGCGCGAGAAAGTTTTTCCGTATATCTCCGAGAGTGAAATCTTGAAGGTGGATTTTAAGCTAAAGATTTTTTACGATTCTATTAAAGGAGAATTTTAATGGATTTAAGGGAATATATATCAAATACTTATCCAACTGTGGGGCCGTTTGAAGGGATTAACTCCATTGAAAATAGGCTGTTAAAGCACCAATATTTAGTGGTTGCTGACCAGGACAAAAACTTTTATGGTATTTTAACACCTTCCGATATTATTACGCATCCCCATAAGATTGTTGTCGATTGTATTACCAGAAAAAAAAGTTTAACGGTAGATGACACTGCTATTACCACGCTCGAAAAATTTTATTCAAGTCAGTCCCCTGTCCTCCCGGTAATGAATGGGAATGATTTTATCGGAGTCATTGAAAGAAATCGAGTTCTAAAAGAACTAGAAGTAAAAGTTAATGAGCTGTATAACAAATCATTAATATCACAAAAAGCAAAAATATACTTTTTGAATAATCTATCCCATGAAATTAGAACACCGTTAAACAGTATCCTCGGATTTTTGGATATTATTGCCAATTTAAATATTAACGATTTTACAACTGAAGGCAATAAAAATATTTCCAATGCCGTAAGGAAGTCTGCGGAGCATTTTTTAATGGTAATGGGAGACTTAATTGAATTATCGCTCCTTCATGCAGGCGACGAGGTATGTGTAAATAAAGAAAATATTGACGTCGTTAAAATTCTCATGGAACTGAAAGATTATTTTAATGAATTGTCATTATTTCAAAATAAAAAAGTAACCGTTAACTATTTAAACCCTGAATCGTCGTTTAGTATATATACAGATGGGCAAAAACTCAAGCACATCCTCTATCACTTGATTGATAATGCAATTAAATTTTCAGAAGACAACAAAATAGCTTACGGCTTTGAACTAAAGCCCAATGAGAAGAGTGTTGTTTTTTTTGTAATTAATAAAAACTCTAAGATAGATCAACAAGATGCCATGAAGATGTTTGAGGCCTTTGAAAAGCAAGAAAAAATCGGGAGCAAATTAAATTTTGGTTTAGGTATTGGATTGCCATTGGTTAAAAACTTAACAGAATTACTAGGCGGACATATTAAAATTGAGTCAGCAAACAACGAGATTGCATTTTTTGTTGGCATACCGATTGAACAGGAAACAGCCAGCGTATAACAACACAAACAGCAACAATTTTATACCTCCAGTTGATAGTACCAGCGTATCGAAAGAGGAGGGTTATTCAGTATAACTCTACATTGAAAAAAATCTTTTATGCTAAACGTCCGCCAAAACAACATTGTTGGGATGAAAGTGAAATACAAATTTTATAACCACCGTAGTCAATACAGCTAAAAGCAATCAGCCATATTGTAGGCGAATCATTGACTTCGTTCTGGATGACATCTTACATCGAACTCAGGTATAATCCCCGGTACTAATTGATACTTATTTAACATTAATCTTTTAAACCAAATTTTACCTTTCGCATCTAATTGTTAACTAACTTTTATGCTTTCGGCTAAAAAAATCGACAACCAAAATACACCGCTTATGAAAAAAACTCTCAGTATTACCCTTATTTTATCGGCAATTTTTGCGCTAAGCGCAATGGCCCAGGAATCAAGACTGATGCGTTTCCCGGCCGTTCATGGGAATCAGGTTGTATTTACCTACGCAGGAGACTTGTACACAGTACCACTACAAGGCGGAGTAGCCCGGAAACTTACCAGCCATGTGGGCTACGAAATGTTTGCCCGATTCTCGCCCGACGGTAAAACTATTGCTTTTACAGGACAGTACGATGGTAACACCGAGGTATTTACTATCCCCGCAGAGGGCGGAGTACCCAAAAGGCTAACCTACACGGCAACGTTACACCGCGATGATATCTCGGATCGTATGGGGCCCAACAACATTGTTATGACCTGGACACCCGATGGTAAAAGCATTATTTACCGATCACGCAAGCAATCCTTCAACGACTTCGTAGGCGCACTATTCAAGATTTCTGTAGATGGTGGCCTATCGGAAGAGCTGCCGCTTTCCGGCGGCGGATTCTGCTCGTACTCTGCCGATGGCAAACAGCTGGCCTTCAACCGGGTTTTCCGTGAATTCCGTACATGGAAATACTACAAGGGCGGCATGGCCGACGATATTTATATTTTTGACTTCGACAAAAAAGAGGTAAAAGATATCACCAACAACAAAACACAGGATATATTCCCCATGTGGGCCGGCGACGATATTTACTTCCTATCGGATAGGGATAGAACCATGAACATGTTCGTTTACAACACCAAGAATGGAACAACCCAAAAAGTAACAAACTTTACGGAGTTCGATATAAAATTCCCCTCCTACTCGGGAACATCCATTGTTTTTGAGAACGGTGGCTACCTCTACAATTTCGATACAAACACAAAAACATCAACAAAAATACCTGTTACCATTTACGATGAATTCGATTTCTCAAGAACCGCGTATGTTGATGCCAGCAAAAACATATTTAGCGGATACCTATCTCCCAACGGCGAAAGGATAGTATTCTCGTCAAGGGGCGATATTTACACCGTTCCCTCGGAGAACGGGATTACCCGTAACCTTACCCAAAGCTCCGGCGCACACGACCGCGATGCAAAATGGTCCCCCGATGGTAAATATATCGCCTATATTTCCGACAAATCCGGGGAATACGAAATTTACCTACAGGCACAGGATGGATCGGCCAACGCCGTTCAGCTGACCAATGGTACCAACAATTACATTTTCGACATTGAATGGTCACCCGATAGCAAAAAAATTCTATTTAACAACAGGTTGGGTCAACTCCAGTACGTGGATATAGATACCAAAAAAGTCATCCAGGTGGACAAGGGAGAATACGGGTTAATTTACGGTTACAACTGGTCACCCGATAGCAGGTGGGTAACCTACTCCACCCAGGATGCAAACCGCTTCGGCATAATCTACATCTACCATGTTGAAACCGCAGTAACAAAACCCGTTACCGATAGCTGGTACGAGTCATCACAGGCAAACTTTTCCGACGATGGCAAGTATTTGGTTTTCGTTTCGGACAGGGACTTTAACCCAATATACAGCCGAACCGAATGGAACCACGCCTACCGGGAAATGAGCAAAGTATATTTGATTTTACTTTCGAAGGATACGCCATCCCCCTTTGCCCCCGAGAATAACGAGGTATCACTAGCCCAAAAGGCTGAGCAGGAAAAACCGGACAACTCGAAAAAATCATCCAAACCCGATGATAACACCAAGAAAGAGGCAAAACCAGCGGTATCGGTTAAAGTTGACTTCGATGGCATCAGCTCAAGAATTGTTCCACTGCCCATAGATGTTGCCTTTTACGGAAACCTTTACTGCATTGACGGCAAAG
>JBFXEO010000081.1:0-11713 GCA_050180015.1 Bacteroidales bacterium
TTTTTTCTTCATACCTTGAAATTTATATCGAAATTGGATTACCCATGTAAAAATCTAATATTTTCCGGTTTAGTATTGCGGAATACTTGGCCTGAGTGTACTCTGCCCTAGCGTTCAGAAACGTTGTTTTTGCTTCAAGGAGTTCCACTGTGTTGAGTATTCCAAGGTTGAATTGCTCCTCGGAGAGCCGGTAGGTTTCATTGGCCGAGGCCATTTGTTCAACAGCTGCCCTGTAGCGGTTTATGCTTGCCCGTGAATCCTGAAAAACCGATTCAACTTCCTGGAGCAAGTTTTTTTCGGCTTCAAGTTTTGACAGCCGGGCTTGTTCTAGTTTAATTTTTGATTGTTGAACCGATGCTTTTGTTACGTTTCGGCTAAATATGGGAATGCTTAGGGTAAAGCCAGCGTGCTGCGATTGGTTATCGGAAAGTTGATGCCCGAAATTTCCACCGGCCTGGTCGGAGTAATCGGTAGAATAGCCGGCACTCATGGTTAATGTGGGGAGGTAGCCTGCCTGTGCAATTTGAACATCAACTTCAGCAATATCAACGGATAGTTGACCGCTTTTTATTTCGGGCATAATTGAAAGTGCTGTGCTATACACATCGGTTAGGACGGGTAGCGTGTCGATTATTCCATCTATGATGACCTCGGGGAAATAAACATTGAAAGTGTCCGTAACGGGAATTTCCAGCAGCTGTTTGAGTTCGGTTATTCTGGATATTAAAGTGTTTTCCGCAGTAACCACCGAGTATTTGTCGCTGGCGCGTTGGGCATCCATTTTGGCAACATCCAATTTAGTTACGGATCCAACTTTGAATAGTTCCCTTGTCCTTTCGGCCTGTTTTTCGGATACTGTGAGAACTTCCCTGGCATACAGGGATGATTCGTTGGCATAAAGTACATTTAAGTAAGCCTGTGTAATGGAAAGAATGATGTTGTTTTGAGTTGTTTCCACATCGGAATTGGCAAGTTCCATATTCATTTCGCTTTGCCTTATCCCTTTTGAAATTGATCCACCGCTGTAAAGCGTGAGGCTTGAACTGAGGGAGAAACTTGTGCCGCTGCTTACCTCCCAGTTGTTATCTCCGGATAAATCTTTGGAATTTGCGATGTTTTCTGATACTGATGCATTTAAACTAGGTAGTCGTTCCGATTTAGATTTGGCTAGGCCTACCTTTTGGGATGATACGCTAAGCTTTTGTGCTTTAACCTGAATGTTTTGCTCAAGCGCAAATTCGATACATCTATTTAAATCCCATTTCGGGGTTGCCCATTCCTGTGCGTAAACAGATACCGATGGGAAAATAGCTGTACTGAAAAAAAGAATAAATCTGATTTTGTATGTCCAACAATTCATGTAAGAAAAATTTTGATACAAAATTCAGGTATGATGCGGATAGTATCAAGTAAAATAGATGTATAGCGGTAATAAGTGGACGGATTTACAATTTATGACTGTAGAGCATTGGACGTAAAAAAGCACCCGAGACCTAACATCTCGGGTGCTTAACAAAAACGTCAAACTAAGAAAACCAAGCAGTTTTGCTGCTAATCATTTTCATCATACTTTGCAAAGGGTAAGAATTCCCAGTTATCTTCAAGGTATAAACTGCTGGTTTTACCTGTTACAACAAAACCTCTATTATTTAGGGCAAAACCTACTGCATTTGTTCTTGCTGTACCTTCAAATGAAGTTTTTTGTGTCCATAAATCTGTAGTGGGATCGTACTCCCAGGTAGTGTTAATAATACTGGTTTGATCGCCTGTTGCCAGGTATCCGTAGCCATTAATTGCGAAAGCAACTCCATTTTCCCGTTTGATGGAGGTGTATTTATTATCGTAGGAGTCATCGGAGTTGTCTGCAATATCCCGTTTATTGGTCCAGCTATCGGTTGAATAATCGTAGGCCCAAAAATCATCAACGTAACTAGCATTATTATTTCCACCAACGATGTAGGCGATATCGTTAATTACAAATACCTGTGCGTTGAATCTTTTGGAGCCGGGCAAGCTGGTTTTTTGGATCCACGTGTCGCTGGTAGGGTCATACTGCCACAGATCTTTAAGGTAATTACCATCGTAGCCCCCGCATATATAGCCTGTATTGTTGACCGTAAATGCCACGGAGCCGTAACGTGCAGAGCCCGGGAAATCTTTTTTTTGGGTCCAGCTGTTTGTTTCCGGATCGTATTCCCAAAAGTCTTTCAATTTTGAGGTTCCGTCGTACCCGCAACCAACATACCCCTTTCCGTTGACAGAAAAGGCAAAAGCCGATGTTCTACCTATACCGGGGAATGTGTCCCTTATTGTCCATTGATTTTGATCAGGATTGTATTCCCAGCAATCTTTTAATCTGACCCTTTCATCGCCATTATAGCCAGAAACAACATAAGCTTTGTTGTCAACGGTGAAAGCAACGGCATGGCTTCGGGCTATACCTTCAAAGTCCCAACGATTAACCCAGTTTCCCACATAGTCATCATCATCACTATTGCTATCGCAAGAAGTTGCAGCAAGTACCATTAAAAAGAAGATGGTAGAGATTTTAAATAAGTGAAGTCTTCTGTTCATAAAATTAAAGTATAAAATAATTAAGTTTCGAACTTAGTTAAATAAAAATAACTTATTTGAAAAATATCGACAAATATATTGTTTTTATATGTTAATAACTAATTTTGCACTTCGGAATGGGTAAATTAATCAAGTTAAATAATCTAAGTGTTTTGCCATTCTATCGGTATAAGGAAGAACAATATCGATTTATTTTTTGTAAAGATTATGGCTATATTTCCTTTGAAATTCTTAATTGTTAAGCTGCATGAGAAGTAAAACACCCTTATTCTTCCTGGGAATTGAATTAATACTCATCGCTACCATTTTTTCTTGTAATAATAGCAATGAATCAGTTATTGGGAATGATTTTATTCTGCCCGATGGTAGTATGGTTTATACCGATACAGTATCAGTTAACATGTCAACATTAATCCTCGATTCCATTCAGACAGCAAATCAGAAAGTTGCCCTTGTGGGTAGGTACAATGACAAGAATATCGGAACTTTAAATTCCAAAAGTTTTATGATAATGGGGGCTGATTCATATACTTTGGATGAATATGCCGTATATGATTCGTTAGTGTTGGTGCTTACCCCATCGGGGTATTACTATGGCGATACTTTGACCCCCTGTACCATTAAGGTACATGAGGTTAAGGAGACAATAGAAATAGATAATGATGAGGGTTATATAAGTAATTTGTCAGATTTTGAGGTTGACCCCAATCCAATTGGCGAGAAGAAATTTTACGCCAGGCCTAAGAGTAAGGATGAAATTCGAATTCCCATGAGCGATGAGCTTGGTTTAAAGTTTACCAATAAGTTTAAATCCGGAACCCACCCCTTTGAAGAAGATGAAGGGTTTACAAATTACTTTAAAGGTATTATGCTACAGGTCGATGATGGAACCAACACCATTCTCGAGTTTGAGGTAAATAATGAGTCTATATCGTTGCAGCTATACTATCACATTGAAGATTCGGATATACAAACCGAAGATGAAAGGGATACCTTATTTATTCCCCCGAGTAATACATCGTTACAATTCAATCAAATTAAAGCGGATAGTACAAATTCCGTAATCAGTCAACTTTCCGAGGAGCCTATAGGATCGGCACAGCTCAATAATAGCTGTTATGTTCAGGGGGGGACTGGTATTGTGGCACGGATAGATTTTCCTACACTTCATGACTTTTTGCAACAGGATAGAAAATTCGAGATATTAAAAGCTATTCTTGTAATTCAGCCGTCGTTGGAAATGGACATGAATTACCTGCCCTCGGAGTTGTACCTGTATGTAACCAATAAGCATAATGATTTTATTGCCCGACTTACAGACGCAAGCGGAAATGCCATTACCGGTTCGCTTTACGAGGATTTCATATATCGTGAGAATACAAGGTATTCGTGGGATATAACTTCTTTTATTAATGTATTGGCAAAAAATCCTAGCACTACTTATAACGGGTTACTCCTCCTTCCCGTTGACTATAATAGTAAATTTAATAATGTGGTAATAGCTGATCAGCAACAGTCCCAACACAGAACTCAGCTGGAACTTTACGTCTTATACTATGAATAAACTTTTTTACGCTCTAATCATCACCTTTCTTTTAACAAGTAGCCTAAGTTGTTTCTCTCAGTATTCGACGGATTCGCCTTATTCGTACTACGGAATTGGCGAATTTGAGCTGTCGGATCATAGCAGAACGTCTGGTATGGGAGGCGTTGGAATAGGTATGAAATCCGATGGATATATCAATTTTTCTAATCCGGCATCGTATAGTTCAATCGATAGCCTCAATGTTATTTTTGATTTTGCGCTCAGTGGATCGAAGTCTAGATTTGAATCGGCGAGTAATAAGTACTCTGTAACAAACGGAAACATTAAAAAAATAGCCGTTGGGCTGCGGTTATACCCCCGGTGGGCTCTAAGTTTAGGGCTAATGCCATACACCAACGTTGGCTATGAAGCTGAAACGGAAAAGGGCATAGAGGGAACAACAGACTTTTTTAATATTACCAATAAAGGCGAAGGGGGATTTAGCAAAGTATTCATTGGGAACTCGTTTAAAATTAACCATAAAATTTCAGCTGGAATTAACTCGAATTTCTTAATCGGTTACATTGAGAAATCGGAGACATACACTTACCAGTGGGCTTCTGGCTACTGGCAGCAAAAGACAAAGTACAAGCCCAAAACAGCAGTATGTTTCGATTTTGGTTTGCAGTATGCAGATTCGTTGAACTCTAAATGGCTATATACGCTTGGTTTCACCGGAGGAGTGGATACTAAGTTAAAGTTAAGAAAGTATATCGCTTACGATTCCGATACATCAACATATACCACCGATGAGTTCCAATCCACCAGTAATTTCTGGATTCCGGCGTATGGAGGCTTCGGATTCTCCTTAAGCTCCAGCAGGTGGCTGTTTGCCGCCGATTATAGAATCCAGTTTTGGGATAACGTTAGCAACAAAAATGACCTGCCGTGGCTGACGAATAGCCATCATGCTGCAGTAGGGGCGCAGTATATTCCGAGAAAAATAATCGGGAGATCACTATTTGACCGTATGTCCTACCAGGTAGGGGCACATTTCGACAGGTCTTACCTGAGAATAAACTCTGAGAATTTTGATATATACGGCGTAACTTTTGGGTTAGTAGTTCCATTCAGAAATCAAATGTCGAATTTGGGCATTTCTGTTGATGTTGGTAAAAAAGGCCGGTTAAACAATGGAATGTTTAAGGAGAATTACATTCAGGTAAACCTGCTGCTGAATATGTCCGATATATGGTTCCTGAAACGAAAGTTTGATTAAGGTAGTACATTTGCAGCTAAGCAGATGGTCGTTTAATCCAATTCAAGCAATGATAAATGTAACTGCAATTTCTTATTAACCCCTGGCAATGTTCACATTTCCGGAAGCAGGGTAACAGTTACTTCGTTGGGCAAGTATGTAATTTGAGGAACGTTACCCGATGGAGTCGATGGCCTGAAATCTGACGGCAAAGGCACTTTCGGCTTACATCTCTTGGGGAAATTTGCCGATTAAGGGTCTCAAATTCGGTTCGGATGTGCTAAAATACTGATTTTGGCGGTTTGCCCCGGGCCCACCCAGGTAATTTTACCACTCAACAATGTTATTTTTTATGGCATACTTTATCATTTCTACCGTACTTTTGAAGTTGTGTTTTTGCATGATGTTGTTCTTGTGGGTTTTAACGGTAAAAATGCTCAGGCTTAGCTTGTCGGCAATTTCTGAGTTGGTAAACCCTTCAACGTATAGCTTTAAAATTTCCTTTTCACGCTCGGTAAGCTGAACTTTCTTACCACTATCGGTTTGCTTATGGCCCTTTGCATGGTTGATGAAACTTTTGAGGACAGATTTGGAGATAGATGGGCTGTAGTATTCTTCACCTCCAAAGACCGATCTGATAGCTTCAAGTAGGAGTTCGGTGGTTGAGTCCTGCTTGGTTAAGTATCCTTTGGCCCCTGCCTGAATTGCCCGTACAACGTATTCCTCATCGTTAAACATCGAAAGGATTAGCACCTTCACCCGGGGTAGAATTGGCAGTATTTTTTCGGTGAACTCTATGCCCGACATTTCGGGCATGGAAAGGTCGGCAATAATAATATCGGGCGTGTTTTGCCGTGCAATGTCAATGGCTTTAAATCCATCGCCAACCGATCCAATAAGCTCAATATCGGTTTCGCCGGTGAGGATACTTTTAATGCCGTCGCGTATGATTTGGTGGTCGTCAACAATCAGAACTTTTATTTTATTCATTTCGGAATGCGTTTTTCCCGTATAAAATGTGGCAGCCTTGCTGGGTAATTTCAATTTTGTTTTGGAACCTTTAGCCGTATGGTGGTTCCGGACAACGGCTCGGTTTCAATATCTAATGTTCCATTTAAGAGCCGGGCCCTTTCCTTCATATTGTAAATTCCGTTGCACGGAGTGCAAAAACTCGATCCGTAAACAAATCCTTTGCCGTTGTCCTCCAGCACAAGTATTATGTTGTTTTTGCTGCCAATTAGTTGCAGCTGAATTTTGCTGGCTTCGGAATGTTTAATGGCATTGGTAAGGCCTTCCTGCGCAATGCGGTAAATGTAAGATTTTACTTTTGGATCGGTGGTCTGAAAATCGCCAAAGGTGGAAAATTCAATATCAATCTCGGTAGTTTTTGCCAGCGAGTTACAAAGACTTTTCAGGGCGATGTCAATTCCCGATTCGTTTAGAATATTTGGGGCCAGGTTATTCGAGATTTGCTTTACCTCGTCGATTGTTTTGATAAGATTTTCGCTTATTTCCTTGACCCTATCGGTTACTTCGTTGGGCTTAGCCTTGCCGGCACCCTCCAGCTGCATTTTAATTGCCACCAGTTTTTGGCCTAGCCCGTCGTGGAGTTCGCGCGATATACGCTGGCGTTCCATTTCCTGTCCATCGTATAGTGCCGACATGCGCTGTAACCGTTCCGATTTTAGCTGCTGTGCCATGGTGTTAAAGGTTGTGGTGAGCAATCCAATTTCGTCCTGTGATTTGGGCTGTAGGTTAACATCAAGGGTACCTTCTCCTATTTTTTTAGCCGCTTTTTTTAGCCGTATAATTGGTGTAGTTATAGTTTTTGAAATGAAATGCGATATCGAAAAAAGAAAAACACAGATTACAAGCGATAGGAACAGAATATCGTTTCTTATCGATATTATCGGGATCATGGCTTCGTTGTAGTCGATCTCGGCCAAAATAGCCCAGTTCAATCCCGATATGGATATTCTGTCGTAGGAACTTAGGCAGGCCACCGTTCTGTAATCGTCAATAAGCGATGATCCGTATTGATTTTTAAAGGCATTTATCACGCTCTGGCTTTTTACCTCTGTGTTGAGCACCGAATTTTCAATAAACCTTGAGGTGCTTCGCATCAGGTAGTCGTTGCCCACCAGGTAAACCTCGCCCGATTTTCCCAGCCCGTTTTCCGCGTTGTTCTCCAGCATCATGCGGTTAATGTCCGATATTGGTATCTGAGCCGCAAGCATAATTTCAGGCCCTTCAGCTGGCAACTTTTTACCAATAAAACAAACGGGCTCCGTGTCGTTCTTGAATCGTTTTTTAAAATCGGCAATACGGGGCTCCCCGTTTAGTGTTGTGTTATTCCAGAGCTTCTGGAATTGATTTATGGTGATACTATCGGCATTTACAGGGGTAATATTGCCGGTTTGAATGGAGAAAATACTTAGAGTGTTCCCGGGCAACCCGGAGATTAGGTAAATATTACTGAATCCAAGGAGATTATAGTTGAACTTTTGAACCGTCAACTTTCTGTGAGACTGGTTTTTACCGTAAATATCCTTGATAGCTGTATTCAGGTAATCGTTGCCCGACAGTAGTTCAAGATTGTTGAATCTTTCCCTGAAAAAAAATTCTACCTGTTCTTTTTTGATAACCCTGATTGATGTTAGCTGGTCGAGGGTGCGCTTAAGTATGGCATGTTTGGCGTTGAAGTAGGAGTAGGTTCCGATTACGGAGAGGGAGGAAACTCCTACCACAAAAAACAGGATCATCAACTTCCGGTTAATAGATTTTAAAATCATTGCGCCCTAAATATGTACATTCATAAAAGTAGCTTGTTTGGATAAATATTGGTCAAATTTTCAGGTAAATTTAACTACAGTTTTTTTATAGAAAGAAAGGCTCACATGGAGCCCTCCCTTCTTATAGTAAACTACAAAAAACTATAGCGAACCCTCGTCGTAAGCCCTTTCTCCATGTAGCGAGTTGTCCAGCCCTAATTTTTCTTCCTCCTCTTTTACCCTAACAGGTGTAATCCTGTTGATGATGATTAACATCAGGTAGGTGAAACCAAAGGCATAGGCGGCGGCACCAACCACGGATACAACCTCTTTGAACAAAAAGCTGCCAGAGCCAAATACTAAGCCATTGGCACCTGCCTTATTTACTGCTTCTGATGCAAAAAATCCAAGGAGTATTGTTCCTAAAACACCACCAACACCGTGAACTCCCCAAACGTCAAGGGCGTCATCCCACTGCATTTTATTTTTAAACTGAACGGCCCAGTAGCAAACCAACCCGGCAACTGTACCAATAATGGGCGAAGCCCAAACAGGAACAAACCCGGCACAGGGGGTAATGGTAGCCAATCCGGCAATTGAACCGGTGAGCAATCCAACAAACTTTGGTTTTTTCTCACGGATCCATTCTATTGCCAACCATGCAATGGTTGCGAACGATGCGGCTATATCGGTATTAATGAAGGCCAATGACGTTACATTGTCAACGGCAACTTCGCTGCCGGCGTTGAAGCCGTACCAGCCAAACCAAAGCAATCCACTGCCTATTGCTACCAGGGGAATGCTATTGGGAGTCGAATTTTTATCGGATCGAGCACCTACATAGAAAACCGATGCAAGTGCTGCAAATCCAGCAGTGGCATGTACTACAATTCCTCCGGCAAAATCCAGAACGCCCCATTGTGCCAGCAATCCGCCACCCCATATCATGTGAACGAAAGGATAGTAAACCAGAATTTGCCAAACGGTAAGGAATATGAGATAAGCCTTAAAGGTTACCCTATTCACAAATGCACCCGTAATAAGGGCAGGTGTGATAATGGCGAACATCATCTGGTAGGCAATAAACACGTATTCGGGAATTTTGCCGTTGCCAGCCCAAAGGGTATCAACTCCAACGCCGGAAAGGAAGGCTTTATCGAAGTTTCCGATGATACCACCTTCACCACCGCTAAAGCAAAGTGAGTAGCCAAATGCAATCCAAAGCACAGTTGTCCATCCAAGCGACACAAAGCTTTGGATCATTATACCCAAAATATTGCGCTTGGTGGCCAATCCGCCGTAGAATAGTGCCAAGCCAGGTGTCATCAGCATCACAAGGCTGGTAGCTATCAGCATAAAACCGGTTGAACCCGTTTCAAGCCCCGATGAAATTTGTAGTAAAATTGTACTTAACATGATTAGAAGATTTAGGTTTGTTGTTAGAATGATACCCCAAAAACTAAGAATATGTCTTCCCTTTCAGGATTTGTGATAAGCGAAGCTTGTAAAGGCAATTCCAGCTGATCTGTAATTTGAACGGTTTTGGATGCCTTAACACCGATATTAATAATTCCGGCAGAGGTGTTTCCGTAAAAGCCGGACTCCCCCTTGTCCTTGTCCGGTTTATCGAGTGATGCCCCAATAAATGCGTTGACATCAACACCCTTGACGTTTCTCTTATAGCCCAGCTCCACGTATTTCGACATGAAAATATCGCCGGGGCTACCATCATTATTTACTTCCCGTGCATCATTCCCGTAAACATTCATTGCAAAAAGCAGTGTAAATGGGATGTTTTCAGTGCCATTGAAGCTGAGTATCCCTTCAAAAACGTGGCAGGTACTATCCTCGTCGTAGTTGAAGTATTTACTTCGGCGCGAGGTAGATTCGTATAAACCCGGGAAAAAATAGTCGGTTACCGTAACGCTGAAAACTTCATTAAAAGTATAGGTTAAGTAAAGGTCAACCTCCTGGTTTGAGGTTTCAGAAAAAGTGTAAGCAGCCCATGCTCCAACAGTAAGGGCGTGTTTAGAGTTGGCCGATGCAATGCTGTAATTTATCCAGGGCTGAGCACTTGGACTGTTTCCGCCAAGGCTAACGCCGCGCCAAACATATCGGCTCATCAGATCGGCACCCAGTTGAATTGGCGATTCATCCTCCTGTGAATACACTTCACCCGATAAGGCCGCCAGAATGGTAATCATCCAGAGTCTGGCTACTTTTTTAATCATGGTAGGTTCGTTTATTAGGTTTATGCTAGCAAAAGTATTGGGCCCGTAGTGGGTTGGCAATAGAACTTTGTATGAATTTATCTACTACTTAGTAGTAGGTTTAGATTATATACGCTTAATTGTCCGCTTGTTATGTGGTGTGATTGGAGTCCTTTTACGGAATATATGTTGAACTTGTAGAAATATCCGGGTAAAGTTGGTAATGCGCTCAACAAAACAACATTGATTTATTATTTAGAGAGACAATCGTTCTAATTCTATTGATGATTATCTTTGCAGTTTGATTTTATCCAATATAGTTGATTTTTGAAATTTTAGTAGCATGGATTACAATTTTAAGGAGATAGAAAGTAAGTGGCAGGAGTACTGGAAAAACAACAAAACTTACAAAGTTGAGATTGACAATTCGCGCCCCAAGTATTACGTGCTGGATATGTTCCCCTACCCATCCGGCGCAGGGTTGCACGTGGGGCATCCGCTGGGATACATAGCATCCGACATTTATTCCCGCTTTAAACGACTTCAGGGATTTAACGTTCTGCATCCAATGGGGTACGATGCCTTTGGATTACCTGCAGAGCAGTATGCCATTCAAACGGGTCAGCATCCTGCAATTACAACCGATAATAACATAAAACGTTACCGCGAGCAGCTCGATAAAATTGGGTTTAGCTACGATTGGAACCGGGAATTCCGCACCTGTGATCCATCTTACTATAGGTGGACTCAGTGGGCATTCATCCAAATGTTTAAGCATTGGTATAATAATACTACCCAAAGGGCAGAGCCTATTGATGCCCTTACTGCAGAATTCAGGGAAAAGGGGAATGCTCATGTCGATGCTGTCTGTGGCGATGTTAAACCATTTACGTCCAAGGAATGGAATGCAATGCCCGAGGTTGAGCAGCAGGCAATACTGTTGCATTACCGTATTGCCTACCTGGCCGATGTAATGGTTAACTGGTGTCCGGCTTTGGGGACTGTTCTTGCCAACGACGAGGTTAAGGAGGGTTTCTCTGTTAGAGGCGGGCACCCGGTTGAGCAGCGGAAAATGCGGCAATGGTGCCTGCGTATTTCGGCTTACGCCGAACGGTTGCTGGCCGATTTGGAAAGTTTGGATTGGACAGATTCCTTAAGGATATTCAGCGTAACTGGATTGGCCGTTCCGAGGGGGCCGAGGTGTATTTCAGGGTCGAAAATTCTGATTTGAAAATTCTGATTTTTACAACCCGTCCCGATACAATTTACGGCGCAACCTTTATGGTACTTGCACCCGAAAGTGAGTTGGTTGATGAGTTAACCACACCCGGGTATGCCGAAAAAATGAGTGCTTACCGCGATGAGGTTAAGCGTA
>JBFXEO010000082.1:0-11636 GCA_050180015.1 Bacteroidales bacterium
GACCATATGCAGAACGGACAGCTGAAACCTGCCTATAACCTCCAGGTAGGCACCGAAAAACAATTCATTACCCATTTTGCTTCCTTCCCAAACCCGACTGACACCCTGACAATGCTCCCGTTTTTTGAAGGATGGAAAGAAAGTTACAACGCCCACCCCCGAACTGTTGTTGCCGATGCGGGGTATGGCGGTGAAGAGAACTATGATTTCATGGGAAATAACACGACTGAGGCTTTTGTAAAGTACAATTATTTCCATGCCGAACAGAAAAAGAGGTTTCGGGAAAACGCTTTTATCGCTCAAAACTTATACTACAATGCAACGGACGATCACTTTGTATGTCCCATGGGGCAGCATCTTGAAAACAGAGGAACGACCACGGATATACGTCGGAAATAGCAGTTTATCAGACCCAAAACTGTGGCGGCTGTCCGCACGGGGCAATGTGTTTCAGAGCAAAAGGAAACCGACGCGTAGAAATCAACCACAACCCGTGGCGGCTGAAAGCAAAGGCTCGCGAACCTTTATTGTCCGAGGAAGGTGTAACGCACCGGAAAAAGAGATGCGCGGAGCCTGAACCCGTGTTTTCGCACATCCGCTATGATGGTGGCTATCTCCGGTTCCGGCACTTCGGGCAGGACAAAGTTGAAATGGACTTTGCCGTGCTTGCCATTGCCCTTAACCTCTCGAAGTTGGCCCGAAAACTGGCCTCACAAGCTAAAAATCCGGAAAAACCGGCCTGTAACCGGCAACTCCTTCTCATTATCCGGGTTTTCCAAGTTTCCTTCATTAAAACAGAAGCCATATCAGCAGACATTGGGGCAGCTGCAAAATTGGCCGCATAAAAACGAAACAATGAGGCTGCCTAAAATCTTTGTTCTTAGACAGCCTCTTTGCTTTTGGCAACACCATGAATGTTTTTGGAATAAAAATTTACCATAATCTATATCTTTGTTTGTCAACTCATCAAAAAACTTGGTGTATGAAAAAGATTCTCGGAGTCATCCTTTTCCTGCTGATTGGGCAGAATATTTTGCTGGCACAGGTGTATCCTCCTTTTTGGCCGGAAATACTAGCTTTTAAAAAGCAGGATTCTTCACGGTTTCCTCCTAAACGGGCTATTTTGTTCATCGGGAGTTCCTCTTTTGCCAGATGGAATGATGTAAACAACTATTTCCCCGACTACACAATTGTCAACAGGGGTTTTGGTGGATCTACCCTGGTAGATGCGATACGCTATACCTACGATATTATTCTTCCATACCAGCCGAAACAAGTGGTAATATATTGCGGTGAGAATGATTTGAGTTATCCGGGTGATATTTCAGCAGCAGAGGTAGTTCTAAGGGTTAAAACACTTTTTGGAATGATCAGGACAAACCTTCCTGATACAAGAATAGATTATATTTCAATGAAACCCAGCCCAAGCCGTGAAAAAATTCAGGGTAAGGTACGTGCCGCCAACAAGGAGATCAAAGCATTCTTCGAAACCCAAGAAAATGCAACTTTTATTGATATATACGCGGCCATGCTGGATGAAAATGGCAAAATGAGAGAAGACCTTTACGAGGAAGACCGCTTACACATGAACCAGAAAGGCTACACAATTTGGGAGGAGATTATTTTGCCCTACCTGGTGAAATAGCCTGTGTGGCAGGAAAAAGAATCAATACCTTTTACTTTATACTTAATTCAACTAAATTGCAATCCCATAAATGGCCGGGTTAAATCCGGCGTAAAATACACTTGTTATGAGCGTAAAACAAAAAATCAAACTAACCAGTTTTGTTGTAATAGCATTTTTGGCAATATACTTGGCTATACCCCAAAATCAATATATTGTTAAAGCATTAATTTACCAGCAGGTAAATATTGACGATTATAAACTCTTCCACAACAGGACAGTAAAAAAGGGAAAACCCCAGCCCTGGAGAGTATCACCCGAATACAATACGTACAAATTAACCGGGGAACAGCTGGCATATTTCAGTACGTTTAAAACGGTAGCATACCTAGTTGTAAAGGATACCTCGTTGCTTTTTGAGGCATACTGGGATGGTTACGGCAAAGAATCTGTTTCGAATTCGTTTTCCATGGCCAAAAGTATCGTAAGCCTGCTGGTTGGCTGCGCAATTCAGGATGGTTTCATAAGAAGCGTAGATGAGCCAATTGGTAGCTATCTCCCGGATTTTAAGGATGCAGAAAAGAGTAGAATCACCATAAAGCATTTGCTAACCATGAGTTCGGGTCTCAGCTGGGATGAATCCTATAGCACTCTGTTTTCGCTTACAACAAAAGGATACTATGGCAACAATTTACCCCGGTTGGTTTTAAATCAGCATGTCGAAAAGGAACCCGGAAAGTATTTTGAATATCGGAGCGGCGATACGCAATTGCTATCGCTTATAGTAGAAAAGGCAACGGGTAAAACCCTATCCGGGTATGCGTCGGAGCGTATATGGTCAAAAATTGGGGCCGAACACGACGCGCTGTGGTGCTTAGACCATGAAAATGGTGTTGAAAAAGCATTTTGCTGCTTTAATTCCAACGCCCGTGATTTTGCCCGATTTGGTCAACTTGTGTTGAATCACGGAAGCTGGAATGGAAACCAGATAGTTCCTGCCGGGTATCTTCAGGAATCATTCTCTCCGGCCAGGTATCTTATCGATCCGGAAACCCAAAAACCTTGTGATTTCTACGGTTACCAGTGGTGGGCAATCGATTTTAAAGGCCATAATGTTATTTATGCCCGCGGCTTACTGGGACAGTATATTTTTGCTATACCCGACTTAAATGCTGTAATTGTTCGGCTGGGGCATATCAGGAATAAAAACAGGATCGACGGGCAACCCGAGGATATTCACAGGTATCTTGAGTTTGGTATTGACATACTAAATAATTCCCCAACTAAGGAGCAATGAGCGAAAATTTGCATTTAACCCTAGAGCGGTTACGGGTAAAGCTGCTCGCATTTCCTGCCGCAGAAATGTCCGTTTTTGACAGGGCGAAGAAGAAATACATGGGCATGTTCAACCCCGAAAAGGTTGAATTTGTAAATGATAGGCCCGATGTTTTACTTTTCCTTACAGGGGGGTCAGAAAGAATAGCAATAGAGTCAGCCCAGGAGTATAGGTTTTACCTAATTCTTGCCTCAAAGGAGGCAAATTCTTGGGCGTCGGCCACTGAAGTTAAGGCGTGGATGAACCAGCACAACATCTCTTCCCTGCTTGTTAATGCCGATAGTCCCGGTGCGGCTAATGTTATCGATGATTTCTACCAGGCACTGAACGGAATCCGTCATTTACACGGGCAGCGGTTGGGTGTTATAGGCAGCACCGCAGACTGGCTGGTTGCTTCTACCGTAAGCCCTTTTATCCTGCAAAACAGAATGGGAATAGAGCAGGTTGACATAGCTTGGTCCGATATTGTTTTTAATGAAGTTAAGCAGGTTGCCCCCGATTTCACCTCTCTTTTTGAGGTTGCCGATAATAAAGGTGAATTGCTTGAAAGCGGAAAAATATACGAGGGGCTGGCATCTCTTGTGCCATTTTACAAGTTAAATGCACTGTCGGTTGAATGTTTTCCGCTAGTAACTCAAACAAACCATACCGCATGTTTGGCTCTTGCCAAGTTAAATTTTGATAACATTCCATCTGCCTGCGAAGCCGATAATTGTAGTGCGGTGGGTTTGATGTTTGCCAACGAGGTTTGTGGAGCGATTCCCTGGATGGCCAACACTATTTTTGTTGAGGAAAATAAAGCCCTTTTTGCTCATTGCACCGTACCGGTCAATTTGCTAAGCAGCTTTAAACTTGACACCCATTTTGAGACCGGCAAGGGCTACGCCCTAACCGGTGAACTTAGGGCGAACGAAGTCACAATATTCAGATTTGACAATACGCTGCACAGAATTTTTATAACCCTTGCAAGGGTGGTTAACCGGCCAAAGTTCAGGTTTGCCTGCAGAACTCAGGTTGAGGTAGAGATCACGGAATCGGCCTGCCGCTACTTTACAAATAATCCGTTTGGGAACCACCATTTAGTAATTCCTGGAAATAAGGTAAAAATATTAAGGCTTGCCGCCCTCCTGCTTAGAATGGAAATAGTGGACTAGTAGAAACAAATTCCGGAAAATAAAAAGCTTAAATCAGAGTACGATTAATCAGGGTTATACGGTTAAAATTTCTTTCTCCTTTTTATCTAATAACTCATCAATTTTTTTATTGTAAGACTCTGTTACCTTTTGCACTTTGGTTTCGGAATCCTTGGCAACATCTTCTGCCAAACCATTTTTCTGCATTTTTTTTATTTCTTCAATCGCATCGCGACGGGCATTCCGAACGCTTACCCGGGCATTCTCGCCCACATGCTTCACCTGCTTTACCAGATCTTTGCGGCGCTCCTCGGTTAGTGGTGGCACCATAATGCGAACATTCTCGCCATTATTTTGCGGGTTAAACCCCAGATTTGCCGCCATTATGGCACGCTCAATGGGCTCAATCATTTTCTTTTCCCAGGGCTGGATAACTATTGTTCTTGCATCGGGACTACCAACGCTCGAAACCTGGGTTAACGGAGTCATTGTTCCGTAGTAATCAACCATTACTCCCGATAGCATGGCGGGATTAGCCCTTCCGGCACGAATAACTCTAAGTTCATTTTCGAGATGATCAATTGCTTTAAGCATATGCTCCTCGGTAGCACCTATAACTTTTTTTACGTCATCGGGATTCATACCATCAAACTTTAAAGTTGGCAATAAAAGTATTTAATTTTTAACTAATGTACCAATTTTTTCACCCAAAACAATACGCTTAAGATTTCCGTTGGTATTCATATCAAAAACCAGAATAGGCAGGTTGTTTTCGCTACACATGGTAAAAGCGGTTAAATCCATCACCTTAAGTTTTTTCCCGTAAGCTTCGGCAAAAGTTATCTCATCGTACTTTGTGGCAGTTTTATCCCTTTCAGGATCGGTGCTGTAAACACCATCCACCCGGGTGCCTTTAAGCAGAACCTCTGCTTCAATTTCCACACCCCGTAAAGCCGATGCCGTATCGGTGGTAAAAAATGGATTACCAGTCCCCCCGGCAATAATGGCAACAAAACCCCGCTTAAACGCTTCAATTACTTTGAATTTGGAGTAGAGCTCTCCAACGGGTTCCATTTTGGTAGCAGTAAAAACTTTAGCCTTACCACCAACACGTTCCATCGCCGACTGAATGGCCAAGCTATTAATAACCGTTGCCAGCATTCCCATTTGGTCGCCCCTGACACGGTCAAACCCTTTTGAAACACCACTTAGTCCACGAAATATATTTCCACCTCCTATAACAATTCCAACATCAACGCCAAGGTCTGCAATATCTTTAATCTGGCTTGCATAGCCATTAAGTATGCTGGTATTAATTCCATAGTTATCGTCACCCATTAGTGCTTCGCCGCTGAGTTTGAGTAGTATGCGTTTGTACTTTAACATTTTACCGGTTTTGGTGCCGTAAAGATATTAAGAAACGGCTTAACTTTAGCAAGTAAGGTGCTACTTTCCAATATTCATTTCGCAGAAAAACATTTAAAATGATATTTTCCGTCGATTTTAAAATATAGCGGTAATTTAAATTTTTCTTAACCAACTGTTGACACCAATGAAGCAACTGTGACAATTTTTATACGTAACAACGGTATCGTAGTAATCGGTATAAATAGCTATTGCCCAAAATATGTTTGACTTAAATTTTATATATTTGGTTACTATCCCAAAAGCAGCTGGATGAGAAAATTTTACACAGCACTGTTTATAACAGTCCTATTCATTGACTCTTCTGACCTGAAATCGGAGAATTTGGATAGCCTTATTAAAAGCCTCTCTGTTCAAAAACCCGGATTAGAGCAATATAGCCTTCTGTCAAAAATTGCCATTGCTTACTCCGATAGCAACTACAGCCGAAGCTTGGAATACTGGCAAATGGCTTTAGGGGTGGCCGAAAAACTCAACCAACGCAACCTTGTTGCCGACTCGTACCACCAAATAGGTTTTAGCTACCATAAAATGGGAGAGCCAGACCTTGCCCTGAAGAATTTAGCTTACGCTTCGGATATATATAAACATCTGGACGACAAGAAGAACTTGGCGGGAGTGCATAATGATATTGGGTTGATTTACCGGAACTGGGGCAAATACGACAATGCGCTGGAACAGTATATTAATGCGCTAAAGCTATTCGATGAAGTTTTAGACGTAGAAGGATCGGCAATGGTTTCAAACAGTATTGGCCAGATATACTACTACCGGGAAAATTACCCCAAAGCAATTGATTACTTTAAGCGGTATTTCGACGTTAACTCAAGCCTTAAAAATTCACGGGCCGTAGCTGGCGCTGCCAATAACATTGCCAGCGCGTACCTCGAAGTTAAGAAGTACGACGATGCCTTGTCGTTTTTTCTGAAAGCCCTGAAAATTTATGACTCGCTAAACGTCCGCGTTGGAGTTGCCATAATTCGCGATAATATTGGCTCTCTTTTTTACCAAAAACAGCAATACGACGAAGCCTTGCTTTACCACAAAAACGCATTGGCCATATTCAAGGAGCTCGAAAGTCCTGTAAGGATAAGTAATACTCTTAAAAATATTGGTCAGGTTTACATTAAACAGGGAAAAATTCAAATTGCCATTGAGAGGCTGAATGAATCGCTTACATACGCTCAAAATGCCGGACAAGTTGATGCCATTAAGGACATCTACAAAATACTTTCCGATGCGCACCAAATAAACGGAAATTTTAAACAGGCATATTACTACCTGAATAGCTATGATGCTCTGAAAGATTCATTGATCAACATTGAATCTATAGAAAAAATTGAAAGTTTACAGGCCGAGTACGATGCAGAAAGGCGTGAAAACGAGTTGGCCTCAATCAACCACCGGTTGGCAACTCAACAAAGAATATTTTACGCATTTTCGGGATTTATGGCCATACTTCTTATCGCATTCTTTTTACTTATTAGAGAAAATAGAGCCAAGAACAGGGCAATTGCCGGTATGGAAACCGTAAAATCGAAAATGCTGGAAAAATTATCGGCAACCTGCACCAGTATGATGAGTATAATTAAGCACGACAGTTCGCCGGGCGACTATTTTTCTGAATGGTGGGAAGTAAAACCTACACGCAATGGTTTTGCACAAGGGTACACGTTTTACTTTAAGGTTAATAACACCATATTTGCACATCTTCTGGTCATGCAAGATGCTGGCATTAATGCTGAACTTATAAATATTACCGTATTCAATTTTGTTTCCGGAGTATTGAGAAATCAACCTGAAAAGGTAGTTGATCTTGATAAGGCAATCGCGCAGCTGCTGGCAGCCGATCCGTTAACCGCATCGTTTAATCCACACCAATACCAATTAATCCCAATACTGATTGATAACGGTAGGATACTTAATTTAGCCGGAGAACATTTGGCCATTTGGCAAAAAGGATCGCTACTAGCACCCAATAACAAACAATGGCAAACCCTCCGCAACAACGATATTGTTTACATTTATACTGTTGAGCCAGCCGATAATTTAAAAAACATTCGAAAAATATTTGGGACATTCTCAAATATTGAATTTACCAACCAAAAAGAAGTTGCCCAAAATTATCTGGAAACAACTGAAATGAGTAATTCAACCTTTATTTTTGCTTTAAAAGTTTGAGCATAACCCGATATACAGTAATTTTGATGTCAAAATAAAAAATAACAAATAAACAATTCACCTATGGTAAAGGTACTTCTAATAAGCAACTCCACAAATGCTGGAGAAGCTTACCTGGAACATCCCAAGGAGGAAATGAAAAAATTCCTGGGAGGCACTAAAAGGGCACTCTTCCTTCCCTGGGCAGCAGTTACTTTCAGCTACGACGAATACGAACGTAAGGTTCAGGGTCGTTTTAGCGAACTCGGTATCGAGGTCGATTCCATTCATCATTACCGCAATGCAAAAGCGGCTGTACAGGAAGCAGAGGCTATTGTTGTTGGTGGGGGCAACACATTTAAACTCCTAAAAGCTATTCAGCAAGCCGATATTATTGAAGCCGTTCGAAACAAGGTATTGGGAGGAACGCCATACGTTGGATGGAGTGCCGGCGCAAACGTTGCCTGTCCCACAATTTGTACTACCAACGATATGCCCATAACGGAACCGGACAATTTCAACGCGTTTAACCTTGTTAGATTTCAAATAAACCCACACTATCTCGATGCCCATCCGGACGGACATGCCGGCGAAACCCGGGAGCAAAGGATAATGGAATTCATAGAAATGGATCCTTATAACTACGTGGTAGGGTTACGCGAAGGATCAATGCTTTTGCTTGAGAATGTGGCCTTAAATTTAAAGGGGCCAAAGCCGGCAAGAATCTTCAAAAAGGGTACCGCTCCCCGCGAGGTTTATCCGGGTGACGATTTGGATTTTCTTTTCGAATAACTTTTCAGAATATTGATTTTTAAGATTCTTATAAGGGATAGAAAAGCGAAAAAACTCGCTTTTTTATCCCTTGTATCTGGTATTTAAACCCTACCATCCGAGTATGTAGCCAAACATTAGGGGAGCAACAATAGTTGCATCGGATTCGATGATAAATTTTGGTGTATCGGTATTCAGCTTACCCCAGGTAATCTTTTCATTGGGGACGGCACCGGAGTATGACCCGTAGCTGGTTGTGGAATCGCTAATCTGGCAGAAATAGCTCCAGAAGGGGATTCCGTCACGCTCAAGATCCTGATGAAGCATTGGCACCACGCAAATTGGAAAATCGCCGGCAATGCCACCGCCAATTTGGAAGAATCCAACTCCCTCTGTGCCTGAATTCTTGGTGTACCAATCGGCCAGAAACATCATGTACTCAATCCCTGTCTTTACCGCCGATGGCATTAACTCGCCTGTAATACAGTAGGAGGCAAAAATATTTCCCATTGTTGAATCTTCCCATCCCGGGACAATAATTGGAAGATTTTTTTCGGCCGCCGCAATCATCCAGGAGTTCTTGGGATCAATCTCGTAGTATTGTTCCAAAACTCCACTATTCAGCACCTTATACATATATTCGTGGGGTAAATATCGTTCTCCTTTACCCTGTGCATCTTTCCAAACATCGTATAAATGCCGCTGTAGCCTTCGGAAAGCCTCATCTTCGGGAATACAGGTGTCGGTTACCCGGTTTAGGCCACCTCGCAGCAAATCCCACTCCTGCTGTGGAGTGAGATCGCGATAGTGGGGAACTCGCTTGTAGTGGCTATGCGCCACAAGATTCATCAAATCTTCCTCAAGGTTTGCCCCCGTGCAGGTTATTATCTGAACTTTACCCTGACGGATCATTTCGGCTAGGCTGATTCCCAACTCTGCGGTACTCATGGCACCTGCAAGTGTAATCATCATTTTCTTTCCGCTCTCAACGTGGCTTTTATAGGCTTTAGCCGCATCAACCAACGTGGCAGCATTAAAATGGAGGTAATGCTTTTCGAGGAACGAACTTATTGGTTTCTCCTGATTCATTTCTGCGTAATTTTATTAGTTCTAAAGAAGAAAATTATTGAGTAATGAGTAGCACAAGCAAACTATTTAACGGGTATCTTATCAACTCTACGCTGATGTCGGCCACCCTCGAATTTTGATTCTATAAAAGTTTTTGCTACTTGCTTAGCCTCAGAAGTTGATATAAAACGGGCAGGAATTGCGCAAACGTTGGCATTGTTATGTTGACGTGCAAGGCCGGCAATCTCCGTATTCCAGCATAATGAGCAGCGAATACCCTGATGTTTATTGGCCGTTATGGAAACTCCATTGCCGCTACCACAAAACAAAAAACCTAAATCGTACTCACCGCGTTCCACCGCTAAAGCCAGCGGATGAACATAATCAGGGTAGTCAACACTCTCGTCGCTATGGGTTCCAAAGTCCCAGATTTGATGGCCCAATCCCTCCAGGTATCGCTTTACATCCTCTTTTGTAGTGTATCCGGCATGATCGGAGGCAACGGCTATTTTAATTGATGTCATTTCGGTTCGTTTTGAAGGTTTACCTATCGCTTATAACTATCTCAAATTATCCGGGGCAAGGTTTATCTTTGCAAAGATAATGGCTTTTAGCGTATTTTATGTTCATTTAGTCTGACAAATACCCATGCCGGGAATTTATATACACGTTCCATTCTGCCATCGTAAGTGTGCCTACTGCGATTTTTACTCTATTGGGAAAAACAGGTTAACCGATGATTTTCCCCATTTAATAGTGAAAGAAATGGCACTCAGAAAAAATTATTTGCCAGACGGCCCAGTGGAAACAATATATTTTGGAGGGGGAACACCATCATTGCTCCTTGCAAATCAGCTAGAAGAAATTCTTTCGGGCATTCAGAGGAATTTTAGGGTTTTACCGCAACCGGAAATCACGATTGAAGTTAACCCCGATGATGTTACCGCAGAATTGCTAAATGGCTACGGACAAATTGGTATTAATAGGATTAGCATCGGGGTACAATCGTTCATAGACAGTGAACTGGCATTACTTGGCCGGAGGCACAATGCCGCCAGAGCAATGGAAGCGGTTAACCTGATCCATCGGGCCGATTTTGATAATATCAGCGTTGATTTGATATACGGAATCCCGGGTTCAACCCCCGAAACATGGAATAAAAACCTAAGCACGGCTGTTAGCCTGGACATTCAACATCTATCGTGCTATCATTTAACCTACGAGGAGGCAACACCGCTAATGGGAAAACTAGAAAAAGGAAAAGTGATAGCCGTTGACGAAGAGGAAAGCGCTAATCAGTTTAATATTTTACGTACCGTCGCTTTGCAGAACAACTTTGTGCATTACGAGGTTTCCAATTTTGCCAGGGAGGGGTTTTACTCAAAGCACAACAGCTCTTACTGGCGGGGTGTCCCTTATCTGGGGCTAGGCCCGTCGGCCCATTCGTACAACATTAAAACCCGGGCGTGGAATCCTTCGTCCTACAGTGCTTGGAGTAGTGCTGTCGGGCAAAATATGCCGCAGCCACATGTCGAAACTATTGATGAAGACAAACGCTTCAACGAATTACTTATTACCCGGCTAAGAACAATATGGGGTGTTGATTTAAATTTTATTGCGAATGATTTTGATAAAAAATATGTAAACCACCTTCGCCGGGTTTCGGAAAAACATCTGGCCGGTAAAAACCTAATGCTGCAGGATAACTCCGTGCTTATAATTCCTCCGGAAAAATATTTCACCAGCGACTCCGTTGTTGCCGACTTATTGTATATGTAGCAATGTCGCTTAAATTCTAGTGTTGTTACTTATTTTGACAAATGCAACGCTAACTTCCATGCACCCCAAGCGTGTGTTTTCTTAGCTAAAAGCAACATCAAATAAATTTCTAAAACCGCAACTTTTAAAATTAAATGCCTTACTTTTGCGCGTCATCATTTAAATATTATATGGACGACTATCACCCTGATTGTTAAACTTGAATAGAGGCGAATTGTAGAAACCCTCTATTCATAATAGATGGAGGCTGCTACATGAAAACCTACTGGAAGAATGGCAGGGGGCTTACTCCCTGTGCTGAATGGGAGCCAAACTGTTGGGTAAATATTGAAATACCCTC
>JBFXEO010000083.1:0-11527 GCA_050180015.1 Bacteroidales bacterium
GCACCGGTCCATCCAAGCGGAACCCTGATTACTCCGGAGCGGTTTCTATCGCCCCAGCAGATGCTGGTTGGCGCTTCCTGGTGGGGAACAAGCCGTAGGTATGAAGTTGGAATTGTGTTGCCAAAAGCAGTAAGAGCATCGGCGGAGTCAAGAATTCCAGCAATCATTTTACGGGCAATGGGGCTGAGTTTGCCATCTTCCACCATCAGGTTTTGGCCATCTTTTTCCACCATCATGTGGAAGTGTAGCCCGTTTCCTGCTTTTCCAACAGTAATCTTGGGCGCAAAGCTAATATCAACGCCATACCGGTAACCCAACATGCGAACAACCCACTTGGCAATAACAAGTTGGTCAACAGCATTTTCGGCGGGCATGGGAAGGAATTCTATCTCGTGCTGTTCGTATAGTTTATCCTCTGTCATAAAGCAGCCCACCTCCGCGTGTCCGTACTTAATTTTTCCCCCGGCGCGGGCAATGTAGGAAAGGGCCTCTCTGCGTAAGTTTTCCCATTTTGCAAATGGTTCCGAGGCGTGATAACCCTTTTGATCGACACCGGGGAAAGAATCGTCCCTATTGCTGATTACGTAATATTCCAACTCTGCCAGCGCCTTGAAGGTAAAGCCCGTTTCGGCTTGAAATAATTCATACGCTTTGCGGAGTATATTCTCGGGGGCACTCTCCAGCGGCTTGCCGGTACTATCGTAGAATGAGCAAAGAATATCTATTGCGGGAATGTCGGAGAAGGGGTTAACAAATGCGGTGCGGTAGCGGGGAATTACGTACAGGTCGCTACTCCCTGCCTCGATGAATGAAAACAGGCTACTGCCATCTACCCGTTCGCCGGCAGATAGTATGGAGTCGAGATGTTCACGTGACGAAATAATGAAGTTCAACGTTTTAAGTTTTCCATCTTCTGCAACATAGCGGAAGTTAACCATCTCAATTTTATTTGCTTCGCAAAAGTTAATGATGTCGGCCTTTGTGAATTCGGATGAAGGTTTCTTTAGAAAACGAACCAGCTCATTGGGGTTCATCAAAATTTCTGAATCGTTCATGTGCACCCGTTTTTAATATTTTATTTTTGCCAAAACTACTAAATGTTGGGTATTTATTTCCTTGGGCAATGGTGTTTAGCAACATCATTTTTCCATTCGTTTTGCATTTAAAGAAATGTTGCCCATAAAATTTTTATAGATAGAAAAATAGCCCACATTCTTTGCAGATGCGGGCTAAATGTTGCATTTTTTTCTAAAAACTATCACGAGGAGGCAAGCCGTTCCTCCAATGATTTTATTTTTTCCAGCGCATCGGATTGTTTTTTACGTTCGAGTTCAACCACATTGGCTGGAGCTCCGTTAACAAAACGTTCGTTGTTTAACTTCTTCATTACACTTTTCAGGAACCCACGTGTATAGCTGAGTTCTTCGAGTATTTTAGATTTTTCTTCTTCCGAATCAACCAAGCCAACTAAGGGAACATAAACTTCCAACGTGCCAACCATGAACGATGCAGCACCGTCAATTTTACCGTCAACATAGCTTAATTTTTCCAATCCGGCCAGCTTCGATATTATAGACTCAAGGCCTTTACCGGGTTTGATGTTGCTTCGGATTGAAATGGAGAGTTGCTGCTTAATGGCGATATTCTTCTCCTGCCTAATTGTTCTTACGCCCGCTATTATTTCCTTGATTTTTTCGAATTCGTCGAGTGTTGCCGCGTTGAATCCTGTGGATTTGGGCATCTGGCTTACCATAATGCTTGCACCGTTGGATCGTTCGCCTAAATGCTGCCACAGCTCTTCCGTAATAAATGGCATGTACGGATGGAGTAAAGCAATAATTTTCTCAAATATATCGAGCGTAGCATTGAGAGTTGTGGAATCGATTGGCTGTCCGTATGCTGGTTTTATAATCTCCAAGTACCACGATGAAAATTCATCCCAGAATAATTTGTATAGATTCATCAATGCCTCGGAGATACGGTACTTATCGAAATCGTCATCAACCTGTTCAATAGTTCTGTTTAGTTGATTTGTAAACCATTCAACCGCTGCACGCGAAGCGTCTGGCTGTTCAATATTTGCATCAACCTGCCAACCCTTAACCAAGCGAAACGCATTCCAAACCTTGTTGCAAAAGTTGCGGCCTTGCTCGGTTAAACTCTCGTCGAAAAGCAGATCGTTACCAGCCGGTGAGCACAGCAGCATTCCAACACGAACACCATCGGCACCGTACTTTGCTATCAGGTTGAGCGGATCGGGCGAATTCCCCAGCTGTTTACTCATTTTACGGCGAAGATGATCGCGCACAATTCCCGTTAGGTAAACGTTGCGGAATGGCTTATCGCCCATGTACTCGTATCCGGCAATAATCATTCTGGCAACCCAGAAAAAGAGAATTTCGGGTGCGGTTATCAAATCGTTTGTGGGATAGTAGTACTTAATGTCCTTATTGTCGGGTTCGAGAATTCCGTTGAAAACCGATATTGGCCAAAGCCAAGAGCTAAACCAGGTATCGAGTACATCCTCATCCTGACGGAGATCGGGGAGTTCTAAGTTTGGATTTCCCGATTCCTTCTTGGCTAACTCCAGCGCCTCGTTCTCGTTGCTGGCAACAACATAGCCACCTTGAGGCAAATACCAAGCTGGAATACGATGTCCCCACCAAAGTTGACGGGAAAGACACCAATCCTTCACATTCTCCATCCAATGACGATAGGTATTTACGAACTTAGGTGGATAAAGTTGAATTTCGCCATTGATAACTGAATCCAATGCAGGCTGGGCAAGTTCTTTCATACGGAGGAACCACTGCATGGAGAGTTTTGGCTCAATAACGGCATCGGTACGCTCGCTAAAACCCACTTTATTTACATAATCTTCAATCTTCTCCAGGTTCCCGGCAGATTCTAGGTCATGAATAATTACCTTACGAACCTCGAACCTGTCCATCCCAACGTAAAGTTTTGCAGCAGCGCTAAGAGTTCCATCATCGTTGAAAATATCGATAGACTCTAGCCTATGCTTTTCACCCAGCATATAGTCGTTGATATCGTGAGCTGGCGTAACCTTAAGGGCTCCCGTACCAAATTCCATATCCACGTACTCGTCGTAAATGATGGGCACGCTACGGTTGATAAGCGGGACAATAACGCGCTTCCCCTTTAGGTGGGAATAACGTGGATCGTTCGGATGAACGCACACTGCAGTATCGCCAAGAATTGTTTCCGGACGAGTTGTTGCAATGGTTACAAAGCCATCCTCACCGTCAACCTTATATGTCAGATAGTAAATTTTACTTTGAACCTCGCGGTAGATTACCTCCTCGTCGGACACCGCTGTTTTTGCCTGTGGATCCCAGTTTACCATACGTACGCCTCGGTAGATGTAACCTTTTTTGTACAGATCGACAAAAACGCGGATTACACTGGCCGAAAGGGTTTCGTCCATGGTAAAGCTGGTACGTTGCCAATCGCACGATGCTCCCAGTTTTTTTAGCTGTTCAAGGATGATTCCACCATGCTTTTCTTTCCACTCCCAGGCATGTTTTAGGAACTCGTCGCGTGTAAGTTCTGACTTTTCGATTCCTTCAGCCTTTAACTTGGCTACAACCTTTGCCTCTGTTGCAATAGAGGCATGATCGGTACCCGGAACCCAGCACGCATTTTTACCTTTCATTCTGGCACGACGGACTAACACATCCTGCAAAGTATTGTTAAGCATGTGCCCCATGTGAAGAACACCTGTTACGTTTGGTGGGGGTATTACTATACAGTAAGGTTCCCTGTTATCGGGAGTTGAATGGAAAAAGCCATTATCCATCCAGTATTTGTACCATTTATCCTCAACCTCAGCGGGGTTGTACTTTGCCGAAATTTCCTTCGCTTTATCCATGTTGTTCTTTAAAAAAATCGAAATGCAAAAATAATAAAATTTAATGAGCGATGGAGGTGGTATGTGGTTGATTGTTGGCGGTGTATGAATAGGAGAGGTAATGGCATAGATTATGCTGGTTGTTTACAAAACTTTAACGCTATGAAAAAAGTTATCCTGATTGCATTAATTCTCGTTGGGGCTACTACCAATGCACAAAATTTTGTAGATGCGGCTCCTGAATGGTTCAACAATCCACCTACTTCCAACAAGAAATTCTACGGCGTTGGTCTTGGAATGTCTAAAAGCATGGAAATTGCCGAGAGCAAGGCAACCATGCAGGCAAATTTACATTTGGCAGAACAAGTAGTGCCCCCTAAAACAAGGGAAGAAAAATTATCATATAAGTCGAAAGACGGGAAAATTAGCGAGGAAACCATACAGAGGAAAATAGTTGAAGCACAGCTTACCGATGTGGTGATAGTAAAAAAGGCTTTTATGCAGGATGGTGACAACTACTTGGTTTACGTGTTGGTGGAGATGAAAAAGAAGAAAAAGTAGGATTATGCGCGGATTAAAAGGAAAGATTCAGGCCTTGTTATCGGGGGGGGATGATTGGTGTAGCTTTTGGGAGTCCTATTCTATTTCCAGTAAGGATAGGCATTCTACATGGACTGTTTGAGGGAAAAAATCGAATGGGATTATTTTTTTCACGCGATATTTATGCCGAGTAAGGAATTCAAGATTTTTCGATAAAGTTCCCGGGCTACACGAAAGGTAGGCAATTTTTGCAGGTTGCCCGTTATTGACAATCCAATCCTGTACCTCCGCTTCAAGTCCTGTTCGCGGGGGGTTTACATACATCAGTATTCGTTTATTCATAAATTTTTGCTCCACAGACCAACTTTTCAGCTGAGGAACCCGTTGCCTGCACGCCCCACGCAGGATGGTCGCTTCGGGTACATTTACCTTAGCGCATTCTACCGCCTCGCCACCGAGTTCAACGCCTAAAACATTTGCGCCAGCGGAGGTCCACTGCTTCATTGAGTTCCCGGTGCCGCAGTAAAGGTCTATTACTGCATCGGTTTTGTTTACGTTGAGGAAATTTTTTGCTTCGGTTAGCGACTGGTTGTAAAGCTCCGGAATAAGCTGCTGGAATGCAGCGGGGCCGTATAGTAACCCATTATAATCTGTAGAGCGGGCACTCCCAAAAATTAAATGCCATCCGGTTTTTTCAAAAATTCTTTTACCTGCCGAAAGATTTAGGTGTATCCAAAACCCTTCAATCCCGATGTTTGTAAGTTGGTTTTTTACAAAATCATTGAGCCAACCCATACTGGGCATTTGTTTTGACTTTATTACCAGTACAGCCTGTGCGCCAGAAAGTACAATAAAAGCAAGCGGAAAAGCTGGTGATTTTGGAATATTAGCCCTAATGATATCCATTGTCCTATTCACTGTTACCGTGTGCACTGGGCAGCTGGGTATTGGAATTAATTCGTTGCGAGCCCACATTCCAAATTGCCACCCGGCACCATCAAAAAATGTACTTAGCGTAGTTTTTGAACGGTAGCCCCAGCGCTTTTCGCTGTTTACAGTGCGAACTTGTTCTAAAACATCAACCCAATTTGCCAGTTTAACTTTCAAAAAGTTTTCCTTTTGGGCTAAACTTTCCGCCATGCTCCATTCACGATGCTTACACCCCCTGCATTTTTCAACACATCCTTTAGGTATCATGTTTGCTATATTTCCTGGAAGTTACCTGTTGTAAAGGGTTGCTCTCCCAATAGGTTCGCTTTTTTGAATGTAATCGCTATCTTTGCAAAGATATAATAGATGAAATGTTTAACCCCTTTAAAATAGTATCTTTTTGTGCGATTTTGGCGTTAAACGCAAGTTTATCGGCCCAGCCTGTTATCGATCTCTACCTAAAATTACAGATTCCTGCATCCAGGGGTGTTTCATTCAGCAATATTGAGGAAACATACGAAATTCTAAACCCGCAAGGCGGCACAACGAAATATAGCGTTGTGCAGCGGTACAACCCTGCCGGGAAAATTATTTCGGAAGTAAAGTACAACAGCGCTGGCGGAATTCAGCATGAAATTTCGTGGGAATATAGCGGAAACGGGAACCCGGTGCGCAAGTTTATGCGTCAATTTATCAACTACAAGGGATGGGTAACCGAGGAGGATATGTTTAAGTACAACGATACAACAGGGTATCTCTCGGACATTCAGGTTTTTTACGGGGGAAAACTTGGTTTATCGGCTCAGGTAATTTCCGATAGTACCGGGAAAACTTCTGAAGTGAATATATACAACGAAAAGGGTGTATTCATTGGTATTGAGCGGTTAGTTTACGTCCCGGCCAGCAACTCTGTAAGGGTGCTGAGCTATAGGTCGAACGAGCAATTTGTTGGATCAACAAATTATCCGATTGATCCGGCAAAGCCCTACTCAAAGCCTTCCGGTGTACTTGAGTTGTACCCTAATGGTGATACTATGGTGGAGGTTGCTGATGCATCAAAACCGGATCAGGGTTATTTCTATGAGTATAAGTACGATTCTGGCGGAAACTGGACGGAAAAGTTGGCCTACCGCTGTAAAATTACCTCAAACAACCGGGCCAAGGGGAAGGAGTTGGAGTATAAAGTTACCCGGAAAATTGCATACTGATCAAATATCTCATCAGTAAATAACCTGCTAATTTTTGATTTACTCATTTTTTAAAACCATTTCGTATTTCGGCGAAATAAAAATATTTCGTAATATTGCGAAATATTTAATTTATTTATGAGCAAATCGAAATATACCGCGGAACAAGAAAAAATTGCACGCTATGCAAAGGCTTTAAGTCACCCTGTACGAATACAAATCCTTGAAATACTTGCAGTCCAGAGTTGCTGCTATAGCGGCGACATTGTGGACGATTTACCTATTGCCCGCAGCACATTATCGCAGCATTTAAGCGAGCTGCGCAATTCCGGACTTATACAGGGAGAATTTAATCCTCCTAAAATTAAGTATTGTATTAGGCAGGAAAGCTGGGACGAAGCAAAAACCCTGATGAACAATTTTTTTGAAAAGAAATGAGAGTTGATATTCAACGCTCTTTGTAGGTATTCTACAGAAATCAAACATGAACTTTTAAAATAGAATGGTATGGAGATTAAAGTTTTAGGAACAGGTTGTCCCAGGTGCAAGGCCCTTGAGCAGGTTACACGCCAGGCCGTTCAAGATCTGGGCGTAAATGCCAATGTGTCAAAAGTAGAGGATATCGAGGGCATAGTGAATTTTGGGGTTATGCGGACCCCTGCATTGGTAATAAATGACAGGGTTGTTTTATCGGGCAGAGTCCCCGATGCAAAGGAACTGAAAGATATCATTACAAAAAACATTGATTAGCCATGACCTTATCAAGATTAGTTGTTCTGCTAAGTTTAACATTGGGCATTGCGAACTGCTCTGGCAATTCAAGCAAAAATGATTCAACCGCTACTGCTCACCGATTGAAAGATTCAAAAGAATTACCTGTAACTGTTTACTATTTTCATTCAGAACATCGGTGCCCCACCTGTTTGGCCATCGAGGATGAGACAAGAACAGTGCTAGAACTCAACTTTAAAAGTGAGGTTGATAGTGGAAAATTGGAACTACAAATCATCAATATTGATGAGGGGGTAAACAAGCAAGTGTGTGGGAAATATAAGGTATATGGATCAGCCCTACTGCTTGTACGGGGGGATACGGAGGCAAACCTTACCAACATGGCATTCTCCAACGCCCGTAGTAATCCGGAAAAGTTTCGCGAAGGATTAAACGATGAAATTAAAAGGTTGCTAAACTGACCATGGATTTTCTGCAGAATTTACTTAGTAATTCCAATATCCCTGTTTTATCGGCATTTCTGTTGGGTCTTGCTACGGCAATAAGCCCTTGTCCGCTTGCAACCAATATTACGGCAATTGCCTATGTGAGCCGCGATATTGAAAACAAACGTAGAGTTTTTTTCAGTGGAATTGTCTATACGTTGGGCAGGGCAATTACGTACACGCTTATTGGATTGATATTTTACTTTGGCGCAAGTCAATTTAAGATAGCCGGATTTCTCAATAAGTACGGGGAAAGAGCCCTAGGACCGCTATTAATAATCATCGGATTGTTCATGCTTGGTATAATAAGGTTGAATATTAAGGGCTCTGTAGGTATCTCTGAAATTATTGGAGAGAAGGCTCAAACGGGAAATTTTTGGAGGGTTCTACTTATGGGAATTGTGTTTGCTTTGGCATTCTGCCCATATAGTGGAGTGTTATATTTTGGTATGTTGATTCCCATAACGATTTCCAGCGTTTCGGGCCTGTATCTCCCTGTAATTTTTGCAATTGGGACGGGACTACCGGTAATAATTATTGCTTATTTCATTGCATTTACAATTTCCGGGATTGGTAATTTTTATAACAAAATAAAAATCTTTGAGCTTTGGTTTCGACGAGTAGTTGCGGTGGTTTTTATTGGTGTTGGAATTTACTATTTAAGTATTTTTCTGTTCTAAATAGGCAGATTACAGTTAAACAAATCAGCGAATAATTAAACATTGAATGGAAGCGAAAAAGGAATTTCATATCCTATTTTGGATTGTCGTGTTTTTTGCTGCGGCTTTTTTTATGCCAGTTGATAGTTCAACATTTCGGATTGCCGTTGATGCATCATTGGATTTAGCTCGATGGTATGCACGCGAGCACGTGGTGATGTGCCTGCTTCCGGCATTTTTCATAGCAGGCGTAATATCTGTATTTGTTAGCCAGGGCTCTGTGTTGCGATATTTTGGGGCCAATGCAAAAAAATGGCTGGCTTACACCGTTGCGTCGGTTTCTGGAGCTATACTGGCGGTTTGTAGCTGCACCATTTTGCCCTTGTTTTCGAGTATCCATAAAAGAGGGGCAGGGTTAGGACCAGCAATCGCGTTTCTATATTCTGGTCCCGCAATAAATATTCTGGCAATAATTCTAACGGCTCGTATTTTAGGTGTTGAAATGGGTATTGCAAGAACAGTTGGTGCTGTACTTTTTAGTGTAGTCATTGGTATTACAATGTCATTAATTTACCGGAAAGAGGAGCAGGCAAAGCGTGAAGGCCAAATGAACATTGCGCTTCAGCCCGAGAAACGACCGTTGTGGCAAACCGCCTTTCACTTTTTTACACTTGTGTTGATACTGGTTTTTGCCAACTGGGGTAAGCCTTCGGATGGCGATACTTCTGGTGTTTGGTACTATATATGGGCTTACAAGTGGTACATAACCGGATTTTTCGGATTGATGCTGGGCTACTCATTAATCTACATTTTAAAAATTAAATGGCAATGGGTTGCCTTTGCTACGGTTGCTACTATTGCATCGGTTTTTATTGCGAATAAATATATAACCGACCCTAAAATGATTCCGTTACTACCGATGCTCGTCGGAATTTCGGCATTGTCAATAATCACGTTGAGAGATAAGGTAGATGATGATAATAAGGAATGGACTTATGCTACCTGGGGATTTGCCAAGCAAATTTTACCGCTACTGGCAATAGGAGTTATTACTGCAGGGTTTCTTTTAGGCTCAACACATGATGGTAAAACCATTGCCGGAGTAATACCAAATTCTTGGATTTCGGGTTTTGTTGGCGGTAATTCGGTGTTCTCAAATTTATTTGCATCGGTAGTTGGAGCCTTTATGTATTTTGCTACACTCACAGAGGTTCCTATACTTCAGGGTTTGATTGCAGCAGGAATGGGGAAAGGGCCGGCATTGGCTTTACTTCTTGCAGGGCCTTCGCTATCGCTTCCGAACATGCTTGTAATCCGAGGAGTGATTGGAACAAGGAAAACGGTAGTATATGTGAGTTTGGTTGTTGTAATGGCAACAATAACAGGCATTATTTACGGGGCAATATTTTAAAATCACACAGAAATAGTTAAATTACATGTTATGAAGTTGAATGATAAACAGGCGAATGTTCTGACATTGATGGTTATGGTTCTTGTAATGACCGCGGTGGTTACAATTGTTATGTCGCTTTTAAACGGAAATTTTGAAGTTTTGAAATGGCTGAAAGGATGGGGATTGTCTTTTATTGTTGCATTTCCCGCTGTACTTGTTGTTTTGCCAACAGCAAAGAAAGTTGTGATGGCAATTAAAAATTAAATAGAGAAGGCGCCTTTTAAGGCGCCTTCTAATATTAAAATCTATTTTTCTTCTGGTATTTTTTCATCTTCCTTTTTACTTTGCTCGATACTTTTACCTTTCAGGTAATTTGGCAGCTCCATTCCTGCCATCTTGAAAAGTTCTTCGAATGGAGGTATTGATCCTAGCATACCCGATAGAAAGTTTGCCGTTGCTGGAGATTTTCCATCTTTTCCTGATGCCATGTTGTCCCAAACGGTAATCTTGTCAATCTTAAGATTTTTAATGGCCTCAACCTGAGTTTTAACCAGTTCGGGTAGTTTGTCGGCAATCATCATCATAACGGCATCCTGTGAGTTGCCGGCAGCTTCGCTTAGTTTCTCAAAACCTTCGGCTTGCTTGCTGAGGATTTCGTAGATACCTTTTGCTTCAGCCTGCATCTTCATATAGATTGCATCAGCCTCGCCACGCGCGTGACGACGAATTTGCTCAGCCATAGCCTCTGCATCAATCTCAATCTTCTCCTTATTGATTTGAGCGGGACCCACAATATCGGCCTTCTGGGTAGCCTGCTGGCGTTCTGCACGGGCTAACTCCGCTTCACGCTCCGCAGCATAAGCTTCTTCAAGCGCTTTGGCTTGATTCACTTTTTCTGCTGCAATAGCAATTCTTTCAGCTTCGGCTTCTTTCTCGCGGCGAATTGCGTTGGAGTTGGCAATGGTAATTTTGGCCGTATTTTCACCCTCAACGGCAGTAGCATCAGCCGATGCTACCTGAACGCGTTGGTCGCGGAGGGCATTGGCTTCGCCTATAGAACCGTCACGGTTCTTTTCAGCAACACTCTTCTTGGCATCGTTTATTGCCTTGGCGGCAGCTTCTTTTCCCAGCGCCACAATGTAGCCCGATTCATCGTTGATATCGGTTACGTTAACGTTAATCAGCTTTAAACCAATTTTTTTCAGCTCTGCTTCAACGTTCGACGATACTGCGGCAAGGAATTTATCGCGGTTACTGTTAATTTCCTCGATATCCATGGTGGCAACTACTAAACGTAATTGTCCAAAGATGATATCCTTGGCAAGGTTGCTGATATCCTCCTGGCTTAGTCCCGGCAAACGTTCAGCAGCATTGTCCATAACGCCTGGTTCGGTGGAAATGCCAACGGTAAACCTCGACGGAACATCAACGCGAATATTCTGCTGGCTAAGCGCATTGGTTAGGTTAATTTCAATGGAAAGAGGAGTAAGATTCAGGAAGGAGTAATCCTGAATTACTGGCCAAATAAACGCGGCACCACCATGTACACATTTGGCAGAGCGCGCTTCGGCAGATTTTCCTTTTCCTACCTTTCCGTAAACAACCAAAACCCTGTCCGATGGACAGCGTTTGTAACGTTTGAACAGGGATACTATAAGTATAAAAACGAATACTACCCCAATTACAATTGCAAATACAGTAAATTGACTCATTTTAAAATGTTTTAGGAT
>JBFXEO010000084.1:0-11408 GCA_050180015.1 Bacteroidales bacterium
ACGGATATTGACCTTTGTAGCTTTCTGGACGTAGTTTAACTTACGGTACTCCACTGCCGATACAAATGTGATTGCGGTCCCCTGCTTGCCAGCCCTTCCGGTACGGCCTATCCTATGAATGTAGGATTCAGGATCCTGAGGCAGGCTGTAATTAATAACGTGGGTAAGATCCACTATATCAATACCGCGGGCCGCTACATCGGTAGCAACCAAGATGTTTATATAGCGTTTGCGAAACTTTGAAAGGGTTTTCTCGCGTTGAGCTTGGGTTATCTCGCCATGGAGGCCTTCGGCTCCGTAGCCCCGCTCAATCAATTTTGAGGTTACAACATCTACATCGTTCCGGGTACGGCAAAAAACCAAGCCATAGAATTCAGGTTCAATGTCAATAATACGCGTTAAAGCATCGAACTTATCACCCTCTCTAACCTCAAAGTAAATCTGATCTGTTAAACCGGTTGTTGGGTGAGTTTTATCTACCTCCAGCTTTTTGGGAGAGTTCATATACTTCTTCGCCAGCTTTACAATTCTTTCGGGCATTGTCGCCGAGAAAAGTAAAGTACGCTTTTCTTTAGGCGTATGCTTCATAATTTCCTCAATATCTTCGATAAAACCCATATTAAGCATTTCATCGGCCTCATCGAGGACAAACATCATAAGCTTACTAAAATCTAAATCTCCGCGACTTATTAGGTCGAGTATTCGGCCAGGCGTACCAACAACAACATCTACTCCCTTCCTGATTCTACGTTGTTGTTCCGAGATTGACTGCCCTCCGTAAACTGCAGCAATTACAACTCGCCTTTCCGCCAATGAAATAATCTCATCGCATACCTGTAGGGCTAATTCACGGGTTGGCACAAGGATTAAAGCCTTGATTCCCGAGGGGTGTCCCTCCAACATTTCTACTATTGGCAAACCGAATGCTGCGGTTTTACCTGTTCCAGTTTGCGCCTGCGCAATAACATCACAGCTTTCGGACAGAAGTACCGGAATGGTAATTTTCTGAATTGGTGATGGTTGCTCAAACCCCTTGGCCTGGATAGCCTCCAATGCTTTCTCAGAAAGCCCAAGCTCCCTGAACGCGTCTAGTTTTTCCATTTACAATTGTTATAAAACGATCTCCTCCCGGAGATCTTGGTTAAATATATCAAAAACTACTCTTTGACTAAATCCCTATACTTATCCCAGCTATTGAGAATTTCTAGGGCTTTAGCAAGGGCATCATTTCCACCGTTGGTAATTTCAAAGTAGCCGCTGGTGTTAAATAACGACTGTGCAATCAGTCCCTTTAGCTGGTTTTTAAGCTCAGCAGACGAGTGTTCTAATCCATTATCGTCGTGAGGTATTTTCTGATTCTCAGCCATGGCAACCAATTCACTAATCATGTCATCTGTCACCTGAAAGTTTTTCTTAAACTTCTCAAATTTAGGATAATCGGTCATCAGCTGTTTACGGTGAGAATCGACCCAGGTTAACGAAAACTGGTTAATCAACCCCGATCTTACCAATTTCCCGTAATACTCAGAGTAAAAACTTGTATCGAGCGGAACAAATATATCGGGCATAATACCGCCACCGCCGTAAACTGTTTTACCCTTTGATAGTGTTTTATAGGTTAACGAATCGGGGAAATGAATGCTATCGCGGTTAAACAACTCACCATTCATAAATCTATCGTTCAAATCGGTGTAGTATTTTTCGATATTGCCATTGTTGTACGGACGTTGAATTGCACGCCCGGTAGGCGTAAAATAACGCGCAACCGTTAGCCTGACCATTGAGCCATCGGGCAACGGCATTTGGTTCTGGACCAATCCCTTACCAAATGATCTGCGTCCCACAATAATTCCCCTATCCCAATCCTGTATGGCACCAGCAAATATTTCGCTGGCAGAAGCAGAGCCCTCATCAATTAAAATGATAACCCTGCCCTTGAATAGCGGAGCTTTAGAGTCGGAAAAGAAATTGGTACGCGGGCTGTTCCTTCCTTCCGTATAAACAATCAACTTGCCCGATTCAAAGAAATGGTTGGCAAGCTCATACGCTGAATTAAGCAATCCCCCTCCGTTGTTACGTAAATCAATGATCAAATCCTTCATCTTTTGCTTACCAAGCGTTTCCATTGATGCAGAGAATTCCTCATCGGTAGTAGCGGCAAACCGGTTAACCTTTATGTACCCAACATTAGGTTGCGCCATGTAGGCAGCGTCAATGCTATAGATTGGTATTTTATCACGGGTTATGGTAAAATCGAGCGGCCCATCCACCCCTCTACGTTTAATTTGCACGGCAACCTTTGTGCCTTTGGCCCCCCGCAGGTATTTGTAAACATCAGGAATTTTCAGCCCAATATTGGTAATACTTTTACCGTCAATGGCCATTATTCTATCGCCTGGAATAATTCCGACTTTTTCAGAAGGCCCTCCTGAGATGGGGTTTACCACCATCAAAGTATCATTCATAATGTTAAATTCAACCCCGATTCCCTCAAAATTTCCTTCAAGGGGCTCATTCATTGCCTGAACATCTTCCTTTGAAATGTATATGGAGTGAGGGTCCAGCTGCGAGAGTGTTTCAACTATTGCATCATCAACCAGCCTGTTAACGTTTATGGTATCGACGTAATTACCCGATAAGTACTGAATAAATCGTACAAACTTATATGCGCTAAAACTTGACGATGACTGGGCGAAAGTACCAAGTGCACTTGCAGCCACTAATGCCGATAAAATAAAAAAGCGTTTGATCATAGCAGTTATCAAATTGAGATAAAACCTTAAAAGTCAATTAAACCCAAAGATAGCTAATTTATTCCCACTCAATGGTGGCGGGTGGCTTTGAGCTTACGTCGTACACCACCCTATTTATACCTTTTACCCTGTTAATTATTTCGTTGGAAATTCGGGAAAGGAATTCGTGCGGAAACGGAAACCAATCGGCAGTCATTCCATCCGTTGATGTTACTGCTCTCAATGCAACTACATACTCATAGGTACGTTCATCGCCCATTACTCCTACCGACTGCACCGGCAATAGTATTGCTCCTGCTTGCCAGATTTTATCGTACAGCCCGGTTTCTTTAAGGCCTTGGATATAAATGCTATCTGCTTCCTGAAGCAGCTCCACCCTGTCGGGTGTTACCTCGCCCAGTACCCTGATTCCCAAACCCGGTCCGGGAAATGGGTGACGGCCCAAAATTGTGGCGGGTAACCCCAGCTCTTTACCAACCAAACGTACCTCATCCTTAAAAAGTAGTTTCAACGGTTCTACAACTTTTAGGTTCATCCTTTGGGGTAAACCGCCAACGTTATGGTGAGATTTAATAGTGGCGGAAGGGCCATTTACCGATATGGACTCAATAACATCCGGGTAAATTGTACCCTGTCCAAGCCATTTAACATCGGTAAGTTTTTTCGCCTCGGCATCGAATACCTCTACAAAGTTACGTCCAATAATTTTTCGTTTTGCCTCCGGATCTGTAACCCCCTTTAAATCGGCATAAAACTTTTGGCCCGCATCGACCCCTATAACATTTAAGCCTAAATGCTGGTAAGACCCGAGAACCTGATGATACTCATTCTTTCGGAGTAAGCCGTTATCAACAAAAATACAGGTTAAATTTTTGTTAATCGCTCTATGGAGTAGTATTGCTGCAACAGATGAATCTACACCACCCGATAAGCCCAGCACTACCTTATCGTTACCCAAATCGTTCTGTAACTTTGCAACGCTTTCCTCAATGAACGATGCGGGGGTCCATGATTGATCGCAGCCACAAATATCAACTGCAAAATTCTTCAGTAGCTTAGGGCCTTCCGCGGAGTGATATACTTCGGGGTGAAATTGTATCCCATAGGTCTTTTCATTCAAAATCCGGAATGCAGCAACCTTGACATCGGCGGTGCTGGCCGTAATTTTAAAGTTGTGGGGAATTCTGGCAATGGTATCGCCGTGCGACATCCATACCTGCGACCGAGACGATAGGTTGCTGAATAGCGGACAGGTATAATCAACAACCTCCACAGTAGCTCTTCCGTACTCCCGAATACCCGACGGCAAAACTTCGCCACCGCTGGTATGGGATAGCAGCTGTGCACCATAGCAAATTCCGAGTATAGGGTATTTTCCCCTGATACCGGACAGGTTTGGCTTAGGTGCTTCCGAATCGAAAACCGAGTAAGGGCTACCCGAGAGTATCACACCTTTTACCGATGAATCCAACTGTGGATAACGATTATACGGATGTATTTCGCAGTAAATATTCAACTCACGAATTCTACGAGCTATAAGCTGTGTGTACTGGGAACCAAAATCCAGAATAACGATTTTCTGATGCATCTATATTAAATTTCAGTTTTGCAAAGGTAGTAAATAAACCCAAATAGTGCTATGATTTAGAGATGCTTTAAGTACATTGCCCAAAATTGAGTACGGCTATAAGCATTGCTTTACTACAAATATTTTTTTTCGGCAATACTATATACCTGTCCATCGTCAACCGCAGCTGTGTTGGGAAATATTTCACGCGCTTCGGCCTCGTGCTGCTTTGCCGATTTATATCGTGATGAAAAATGTCCAATTATCAACCTGCCAGCGTTGGCTTTCCGCGCAACGGTAGCGGCCTGTGCCGCAGTAGAATGGCCTGTTTGCCTTGCAAGGCTCAGCTCCGAGGTCAAGAAAGTAGCCTCGTGGTAAAGCAAATCTACATTTTTCACCAATCCAACAAGCCGTTCACTGTAAAGCGTATCGGAACAGTAGGCGTACGAGCGCGGAAGATGCGAATAATATGTCAACTCGCTACTGGGGATATGCTCTCCCGTGCTGGTTGTGAAACCTTCCCCGTTCTTCACCCTAACAATATCGGCCAGGCCCAGTGAATATTTATCAATTAAATCCTTTCGGATGTTCGGCTGCTGCTGTTTCTCCTTAAATAGAAAACCCACGGTGGGCATACGGTGCCGGAGCGGCAATGTTGATACTGTAATGCATTGATCCTCGTAAATAGTTTGGACAACGGCGGTATCAAGCGGATGGAATTTAACCGGAAAGGTAATATTATCGGTAAAAAACTGGGTATTCATTACCAGTATTTTTTCTAAATCGGGGTGTGCATATATATTAAGGGGTGCTTTCCGGGAAAGTAAATTAAAGGTTGATATTAATCCAAACAGCCCAAGGACATGATCACCGTGCAGGTGAGAAATGAAGATATTGTTTATACGATTCATTTTTATGTGAAACTTGCGCAGCTGCATCTGAGTACCCTCAGCACAATCGACCAAAAACAACCGCTCATGCGCGTTAATCACATGAGCGGATGGGAATCTTGTTACTGTGGGCAAAGCAGAGCTACTACCCAGTATTGTTACCGAAAATATCACCTGTGCTGTTCTTTTTCGGCGTTCATTATTACCTGTACGGCTTCTTCCCTTGAGTAGGCAATGTTTAACACGGTATCGAGTTGAGAAATGGTAATCAATCGCTCTACGGCATCAGTAAGACCCGTAAGCACGAAAGCCCCCCCCGCGTTTTTGCACAACCTATTGGCAACAAGTATCGCGCTTAACCCTGACGAATCGCAATAGCGACAGCTGCTGAGATCGAGAACGATATTACGTTCGCCATTCCCCGAAATGAGAACTAGTTCGGATTTCAGGCTTGGGGCAATATTGGTGTCAAGTTTTTCCTCCTGCACCTCTATCAGGGTGTGTTTCTCCAGCTTTTCAATTTTAAATTCCATTGCAATCGGGATTAATGGTTAAACAATGCAACTATTCGTCAGCCCTTGAATCGTCTTTTCTCTGATTTTCTTCAAGTTCAGACTTTAAAGCGGCCAACTCGGATATATCCCCCAAGGTAGTCTTTTCTAAGTTAGCTTTCAACTTTTTTACGGCTTTTTGTGTGTTCGATCCCTTAGATTTTTTTTCTGACTTTTCTTCAACCTTCTTGTCATCCTCAAAAATTCTACTGTGCGAAAGGATTATACGTTTTGCCGACTTATTGAATTCAATTACCTTGAACTCCAGCTTTTCGTCAACTTTTGCCTGGGAACCGTCTTCCTTCACCAGATGTTTTGGTGTAACAAATCCCTCAACGCCGTATGGCAGGGCAACCACAGCACCCTTATCGAATACGTCGATGATTGTACCTTCGTGAACAGAATCAACGGTAAATAGGGTTTCGAATACATCCCACGGGTTTTCCTCAAGCTGCTTGTGGCCAAGGCTTAAACGACGGTTTTCCTTGTCAATTTCAAGAACAACTACCTCAATCTCGGCGCCTACAGTGGTAAATTCTGCAGGATGTTTGATTTTCTTGGTCCAGCTTAAATCGGAAATATGGATTAGGCCATCAACGCCTTCTTCAATTTCAACAAATACACCAAAGGTTGTGAAGTTGCGTACCTTTGCCGTATGCTTTGAGCCGACAGGGTATCTTTCCTCAATCTTATCCCACGGGTCGTTTTTGAGCTGCTTCATGCCCAACGACATCTTACGCTCTTCGCGGTCGAGTGTTAGAATTTGAGCTTCAACAACGTCGCCTACCTTAAGGAATTCCTGAGCGCTACGTAGGTGTTGGCTCCACGACATTTCCGAAACGTGAATTAACCCTTCAACGCCGGGGGCAATCTCTACAAAAGCACCGTAATCGGCAATAACAACTACCTTACCCTTAACTATATCGCCAACCTTTAGGTTTGTATCAAGCGAATCCCAGGGATGCGAGGTAAGCTGTTTTAAGCCCAGGGCAATACGTTTCTTTGAATCATCAAAATCGAGGATAACTACATTCAGCTTCTGATCGAGCTGAACAACTTCTTCTGGATGATTTACGCGGCCCCACGATAGGTCTGTAATATGGATTAAACCATCTACGCCGCCCAGATCGATGAATACGCCGTAGCTGGTAATATTTTTAACGGTTCCTTCAAGAACCTGCCCTTTTTCAAGTTTAGCAATGATGTCTTTCTTCTGCTGCTCAAGTTCAGCCTCGATAAGGGCTTTGTGCGATACAACAACGTTCTTGTACTCCTGGTTGATTTTAACAACCTTGAACTCCATTGTTTTACCAACAAAAATATCGTAATCGCGAATTGGCTTAACATCAATCTGCGAACCGGGTAAGAATGCTTCTATACCGAATACATCCACAATCATACCACCCTTTGTTCTGCACTTGATGAAGCCCTTAATAATTTCGTCTTTTTCGAGAGCAGAATTTACACGATCCCATGAGCGTAAAGCACGGGCTTTCTTGTGCGACAGAACGAGCTGTCCTTTTTTATCTTCAGAATTCTCTACGTAAACTTCAACCCTTTCGCCAACCTTTAAATCGGGATTGTAACGGAACTCGCTAATGCTAACAACGCCCTCTGATTTGTAGCCGATGTTAATAAAAACTTCGCGCTTGGTAAGACCAATAACAGTACCCTCAACAACTTCGTTCTCGCCAATAGTGGAGAGCGTTTCGTTGTACAAAGTTTCAAGCTCCATGCGCTGATCCCGGGTGTATAAACCCTCATCGGCATAGGATTCCCAGTCAAAATTTTCTAATCCTGCGTTAGTAGCAGTATTTACATTCTCTTCGGCTTCCGGAGAGGCCATTTCATCGTGATTAATCATCAAATAAATTAATTATTAATTAGTTAGACAATATTTGTAAGAATAAATCAGATTGCAAAAATACATAACTTTATCATTTCTAGGAAATAATGTTATAAATTTTACACAACTTAAAAACCGTAGATGCTTTTTACCGGAGTAACATCGCTATAAAGGGGAAGTTGCCACGGTACAACAAAGTAGGAAATTTTAAAATTAAGCGTTACTTTTGAATTTCTATTTTGGTGGTTGTGTTAAACCATAATTAAAAGCTGTTTAAATATTTTTTTGATGGTTGCCGGTAAAAAAGTTGATAGAATCCAGGAAAACAGGTTTCCAGTCAATTCCAATACGCCCCACTTCTTTTAACCTGCTCAAATTCATCGATGAATAAACTTAAACAGCCCCGTAAATAATTTGTAATTGAAAATAGCTCGATGAAAAGAATTTTGGTTACAGGGGGAGCCGGCTTTTTAGGCTCACATCTTTGCGAAAGACTTTTAGCCGAAGGAAACGAGGTAATTTGTGTTGACAATTTTTATACCGGATCAAGAACCAACGTGGTTCATCTTCTGAGTAACCCGTACTTCGAACTGGTGCGGCACGATATTACGGTTCCGTACTACGCCGAGGTGGACGAAATATACAATTTAGCCTGTCCGGCATCGCCCATTCATTACCAGTACAATCCCATTAAAACGGTAAAAACGTCGGTAATGGGTGCCATTAACATGCTGGGGTTGGCTAAAAGGATAAAGGCAAAGGTGCTTCAGGCATCCACCAGTGAAGTTTACGGAGACCCGCTCATACACCCCCAAACAGAGGCCTATTGGGGCAACGTAAATCCCATTGGCCCCCGCTCCTGCTACGATGAGGGTAAACGCTGTGCCGAAACGCTTTTTGTCAACTACCACGAGCAAAACCACGTTAGAATAAAAATTGCCCGCATATTCAACACTTATGGCCCCAGAATGAGTGCCAACGACGGGCGTGTAGTTTCAAACTTCATTGTACAGGCACTCAAAAACGACAATATCACCATTTTTGGCAATGGTAAGCAAACCCGTAGCTTTATGTACGTTGATGATTTACTTGAAGGCCTGATTCGGCTAATGAACACTCCGGATAGCTTCACGGGGCCTGTGAACCTAGGAAACCCCTCGGAATTTACCATGCTTGAACTCGCCGAAATGGTAATTAAACTTACCGGCAGCAAATCGCAGCTAATTTACCTTCCATTGCCCAAGGACGATCCCGCCCAACGCCAACCCAATATCACCCTGGCGAAAAAAATGCTGGATAGCTGGCGGCCAACGGTAGAGCTCAGCAACGGATTGGCCAAAACCATTGAATACTTTAGGCAACTACTGAAAAAATAAATACGATGAAAGGAATAATACTAGCGGGCGGTGCCGGGACGCGCCTTTACCCGATAACAAAAAGCATTTCAAAACAGATAATTCCCATCTACGATAAGCCGATGATTTACTATCCCTTATCCGTATTAATGCTAGCGCAAATCAGGGAAGTTTTAATCATATCAACACCAAAGGATATACACTTATACCAGGATTTGCTGGGTAACGGATCGCAGCTTGGAATGAACTTCAGCTACGCCGAGCAACCTTCGCCCGATGGTTTAGCCCAGGCATTTATAATTGGGGAACAATTTATTGGCAACAGCAGCGTTTGCCTGGTTTTGGGCGATAATATCTTTTATGGCGATAAGCTATCCGGTATGCTCAAAGATAGTTCAAGGCTGAACGGCGGGGCCATTGTGTTTGGATACAACGTGAAGGATCCCCAGCGTTACGGGGTTGCGGAGTTTGATTCAACCGGTAAGGTAATAAGCATTGAGGAAAAACCGGACAACCCAAAATCGAACTACGCGGTAACCGGGCTATACTTTTACGGGAACGATGTGGTTGCAAAAGCCAAATCGTTAAAACCATCTCCACGGGGCGAACTGGAAATAACCGACTTGAACAGGCTATACCTCAACGAAGGCAAGCTGAACGTTAAACTCATGGGGCGTGGAATGGCCTGGCTCGATACTGGAACACATGAAAGTTTGCTTCAGGCATCGGTATTCATTCAAACAATTGAAGAAAGGCAAGGCTTAAAGGTAGCCTGCCTGGAAGAAATTGCCTACCGGAACGGTTTCATCAACAAAGGGCAAATGCTTGAACTGGCTAAACCGTTGGCCAATAACCAGTACGGACAATACCTTATACAAATTGCTAACGATAATAACTGGTCATCCCATGAAAGTGATTAAAACGGACTTCCCCGATCTTTACGTTATTGAACCCAAAGTTTTTGAGGATAGCAGGGGATATTTTTTTGAAAGTTTCAACGCCCAAAAATTCAACGATGCAGGAATTAATATACTATTTGTACAGGATAACGAATCACACTCATCCCACGGTGTTATCAGGGGACTACACTACCAACTTTCGCCCTACGCCCAAACAAAGCTGGTTAGAGTAATAAAAGGGAAAATCCTTGATGTCGTTGTTGACATCAGGCAAAACTCCCCCACCTTTGGCAAACACTTCAGCATTGAGCTGTCTGGCGGCAATAAGACTCAACTCCTGGTTCCTAAAGGTTTTGCACACGGTTTTTCGGTTTTAAGCGATACTGCGACAGTTATGTACAAATGCGACACCTTTTACTCCACGGAAGCCGAAAGGGGAATTAACTACAACGACCCCAAACTTGCCATTGATTGGATGGTTGAACCAGACAAGGTTCTTGTATCATCCAAAGACAGGGTTTACCCTAACCTAACTGATGCCGAAATGAATTTTATTTATGGAAACTCACGGTAAAACTATCCTTGTAACCGGTGCTAACGGACAGCTGGGAACCGAATTAAGGACTGAAGCGATAAAATACCCGCCGCTTAATTTTTTATTTACCGACTTCCGGGAACTTGATATAACCGACAAATCCAAGGTAGAAAATTTTATCAGGAAGTTCCAGCCCAGCTACGTGGTAAACTGTGCCGCATACACTGCCGTTGACAGAGCCGAGCAGGAAGAAACCCAGGCATACCAACTAAATGCCATAGCACCAAAGATATTGGCCGAAACTTGTAAAGCATATAGGGCCCGCCTAATTCATGTATCCACCGACTATGTATTCGACGGTAAAACGCACATCCCTTACTCCGAAATATCGGCAACAAATCCCACCTCGGTATATGGAAAGAGTAAGCTGGAAGGCGAATTGCAGGTACAGGAATCGGGCGTTGGGATGATTATTCGTACATCGTGGTTGTACTCCGCTTATGGCAATAACTTTGTTAAAACAATCCTAAAACATGCTAAGCTAAAGCCCTAGTTGAATGTTGTTTTTGACCAAGTTGGAACGCCGACATGGACAAATGATCTGGCATCTGCTATCATTCAAGTTATAGGTAAAGGTGAAGAAAATTTTAAACCCGAAATTTTTCATTACTCCAACGAAGGGGTTTGCAGCTGGTACGATTTTGCCCATGAGATTGTGGACATTGCCGGATTATCCTGCACCGTACAACCTATAGAAACTAAAGATTATCCGACACCGGCCACCCGCCCCCCGTACAGCATTTTAAATAAACAAAAAATTCGTAACTTGTACGGTGTAACAACTCCGTATTGGAGGGAAAGCCTTATAAAATGCCTTAAACAATTAGTATATGACAGTTAGCCGATATTTGTTGAAAAAAGATTAGCCGTTGAAACTCAAAATTGAAAATTTTTCCATAGGGTTATCAACAAGTTATGCTAACAGCCAAACACCGGAAACTTACTAAATACT
>JBFXEO010000085.1:0-11297 GCA_050180015.1 Bacteroidales bacterium
TCTGTTATAGGGCGATATACTTCGTAGTCGATTTCTATGAGATTGACCGCCTTGCGGGCAATCTCTTCCGTTGTGGCAATAACACCCGCTATAACATCGCCGATGTAATGGGTTGTTTCACCAATACCAATCATTAACGGCCAATCCTGGAAAATTAATCCGCTGATGTGATTTCCGGGAATATCTTTAGCTGTAATTATTCTTACAACGCCATCAACTTTTAGCGCGTCAGCGGTATCAATACTTAAAACTTTTGCCTTTGGATGGTCGGAGAATTTCAATGCGCCAAAGAGCATTCCATCAATATGCATATCGTCCACAAAATCTCTTTCGCCAAGCGCTGTTTCAGCTGCCTGATATTTGGGGTATCTATCGCCAACTTTTGCTGTTGGTTTATATTCTTCAATTCTTTCGCCCTGCAATTCTTTGAAGGATATTTCAATTGCATCGATTATTTTCACATAACCGGTGCATCGACATAAATTCGGGCTTACTGCCCTGATAATATCGTTGCGGGTAGGAGTGGGGTTGGCATTGTATAGACCTTTTGCACGCATTATCATTCCCGGGGAGCAAAATCCACACTGAACGGCTCCTTTCTGGGCAAAGTTTTTACCCAGTACCGATTTAAACTTTCCCGATAATCCTTCCAGAGTATTGATGACAGCACCCTCCAAATTCTTCATTTTAATACGGCAGGCCATTTTGATTTTACCATCAACCTCTACAGAGCAGGCACCGCATACGCCCTGACCAGAGCAACCGTCCTTTGCAGCGGTGAGAAATTTTTCTTTTCGGAGAAACTCTAGAAGGTTTTTCTCCAGTTCGCCGGTGTAAGTAGTTTTATTTGAATTTAGCGTGAACGTTATCATAGCCGTTTGAATTATGAAGTCTTTTCTTGATTTTTCACTTGTGTTTCGCCATAGTTTAATGCTGGCGAGGTTCCTGAACGGAGTAATTGATTTGAAAGATGATTCCCCGCATAGCTTTTAGGTATTGATCCAGCTATCTCAATTATTTTAACTGCAAAGTTGATTAACCGTTCTTTCAAATCAAATTTTCTCATTTAATCATCCTCTTCAAAAATCAACATCAGCGTTCCTTGTTCTACATTATTTTCTTCAACTCTTCTACAGTGGGCTTAATCGGATTTGGAATTCGAATGAGTGACGAAACAGATTTCAGATCCTTCAATCCGCTTCCGGTGAGTAGAACAGCACATGAGCTGTTGGAGTCAATTTTCCCTTTGCCGAGATAGTTTAGCATTCCCGCAAATGCTGTTGTGGCTGCCGGTTCGGCAAATATACCCGTATTCCTCGAAAGTACAGCTGATGCCCCAATAATCTCATCATCGCTAACTGCTAAAGCTTCTCCTACATACTTTTGGATGAATTGCTTTGCCATGTAAAAATTACGGGGAATATCAACAGAAATAGAATCGGCAACTGTGCTGCTTGGCTTAATTTGGAAGTCAACCCTGTTGATATTGTCAATTAAGTTGCTGCTTCCGGTTGATTGAACTGCCACAATGGTAGGTATCTTTTCTATCAATCCAAGCATTAAAAGATCCTCAAATCCCTTGTAAACACCTGATATAATTACACCATCGCCAACCGGTACGAATATTTTATCGGGGAGTTTGCCGTTGGTTTGCGTAAAGAGTTCAAAGGAAACCGTTTTTTTACCTTCTATGGTAAGAGGGTTAAAAGCAGTGTTGCGGTTGTACCAACCAAACTCCTTGGTGGCTTCAACGCTTAAATCAAAAGCGTTATCGTAAGTCCCGTCAACTGGAACAATTTTGGCTCCGTACATCACTATCTGGGTGAGCTTGGCCAATGGAGCGGCCTTTGGGACCATTATAATGGCCTTTTGCCTTTGCGATGCGCAAATGCCCGCTAGCGATGATCCGGCATTGCCGGTTGATGCCGCCACAATTGTATCAATTCCATTTTCTTTTGCATAGGCAGAAACTATGGTTGATGCTCTGTCCTTAAACGAAAAGGTTGGATTTTGAGAGTCGTCTTTTAGCAAAAGTTTGAAGGGTAATGCATTCCCATCAATAGAGTTGAAGCTATAAAGAGGCGTTTGTCCAACTCTTAGCGGTGGTAAGCTATCTAGAGACTTTAATGGTAGTAAATCAATGTATGTTGAATCCGCCAATAGATTAGCATTTATTGTTTTGCTTAACACATCATAATTGTAAATGGTTTTAAGTACACCTTTAGGCGGTAGATTTGGTTGGTTTGTAGCGCTGCATACTGGGCAAAGGTAACGTTCCGATGAATTTTCGTACTGCTTTCCGCAATTGCAACATTCGTATATAAACTTTGAGCTGCTCATTGGATACAAGTTACATTTATTTTGCAAAAAAGTCATTCTGAATGCGGCGAAGAATCTCTGCCTTCCCTTTAGAGATGCCCCACTACACCCAGCATGACAATCGAATTGTTAATTAATACCTAACAATAAAAAGCTACAAATCCTATAGTAAACCTGTTCTATCGTTAAATTCCTCAATAAGTTCGTCCCAGCGTTGGATTTGGTGGAATTGCTTATCCCACAATGTTCTGTCGTTCCAAAGTGCATTCAAATCCTCAATTTCTTTGCCTTGCTGTTCAACCCATGTAAAATATTTGAGGTTGTGAATTGCCTTACGGTCATAGTAATTCAACTCTTTCATCCAATCGGCAGCACTACCCATAATACACTTTTCCAAATCTTTTACAGCTTGGGTTGACGTGTAATTCCCTCTTTCGGCTTTTAGTTCCTCCAAGCGCGATTGGTACATTTCTGCGGAATCGGTAGCAATGGTGATAATTACATCATCGGAGGTCATTTCAAAGTATTTTGCTGTTTTAATTGCCGATAGCATGTTGCCGATACCCGAAATTCCCATGAAATGTAAGTTCTTAATGGTATTATCATCGATGCCAACAGATTTTAGATACGCCTGTCCTTCGGGTTCATTGAATAACCTTAAGATCCTCATGCAATCCTCATCGTCGATAGCGGTAACCACATCCGTGTTTTTGGTGTTGTGAATCCACGGAACGTGCTTATCGCCAATACCTTCAATTCTATGTCCGCCAAACCCATTGCGAAGTAGGGTTGGACATTGTAACGCTTCCGATGCAACCACTTTAATATGGGGTGTAATTGTCCTTAGGTAATCGCCGGCGGCAATTGTTCCTGCTGAGCCTGTAGCCGAAACATAAGCTGCAAGGCGGTTGTTTTTACCGCTAAGCGAATGGAATACCTCTTCAACTGCCCTGCCGGTGATATTGTAGTGCCAAGCGGCATTTCCAAACTCATCGAATTGGTTGAAAATTACATAATCGGGTTTTGTCCGACGAATTTCCCAGCACTTATCGTAAATCTCCTTCACGTTCGATTCGCAACCAGGAGTTGCAATAACCTCAGAGCCTACGTAATCGCGTAGCCAGGTAAAACGCTCACGGCTCATTTCTTCGGGCAGTATTGCAACAGACTCGGTTCCCATTAACTTGGAGTCGAAAGCACCACCGCGGCAGTAATTTCCGGTTGATGGCCAAACAGCCTTTTGTGTTGTTGGATCAAATTCTCCGGTAATAATTCTTGGGGCCAAGCACCCATAAGCTGCGCCTACTTTGTGGGCACCGGTTGGGAACCATTTGCCCAAGAGTAGAATAATTCGGGCATCAACGCCTGTAATTTCCTTAGGAAGTTCAATGTAGTTTACATTTCCATAGAGACCGCCTTTTTCCCTTGGTTCGTTTTTCCAGGTGATACGAAAAAGGTTTAGGGGGTTAATATCCCAAAGGCCTATATTTTTAAGCTGATCCTTTATTTTTTGTGGGACTAATTCAGGGTTTTGCTGTTGTTTGAATGTTGGCAGAATAATTCCGCGTTCCTTAAAGCGTTTAACGGCGTTCTCAAGAGCTTTGGGATTGGTTACCTTATCAATTTGTTCGATCATACCTCTAAATAGAATTAATTTTTTGATAAAATTACAATTACTATGGGTAATTTCTATTATTTAAATAAAAATAAGAAATATCTTACAGATTATGTAATTATTGCAGAAAATATATATATTTGTTGCAGTTAAAAATTACAATTCAAGAAAAAGCGAAGAGGAGGGGTTGCCCATACATGCGAAATTAGTAATTATTGTTAATTGTATAACGAATATTGGCTTTTCGAAACGTAATGTGAAGGCATTTAATACGTAAGGTAAAGATTTATAAAATTCTAACCATCAACCTAAAATATTATGGCAATGAAGAGTATAGACGAAATTGACAGAAAGTTACTCAACATTCTGCAGGACAATAGTAGGATTACCATTAGGGAACTATCGGAAAGACTTCACCTATCAACTACTCCAATTCATGAGCGAATTAAGAAGCTGGAGAAGAATGGTTTTATTAAGAATTACCTTACCATTCTGGACCCTAAAATGCTGGGGAAGAAACTTACAGTTTTTGTTTCGGTTTCGCTGACCAACCATACAAAAGAGGTTGTGGATGAGTTTGAGAGGGAAATGAAAAAGATGCCGGAGGTAATGGAATGTTACTACGTTTCGGGGAATTGGGATTTCTTACTAAAAGTTCAATGTAACGATATGGACGATTACCATAACTTCATAATCTACCGTTTTTCTGTAATTAAGAATATAACCCAGTTCTACAGCTCCTTTGTGATGTCCGAATCAAAGATTTCGCATAAATACGAATTGTAGCAGGATATTGTCTTTCAGGTTAAATTAAGTAATGCCAAAAATAGTAGTAGATTTTTGGCAATTATTTTATTGCAGAAGTATAAACTTCAACGATTCTATTTGTAGTTGAGCTGATATCAAAATTGGCTACTACCGAATCCAATAACCCTTTGCTGTCCTCCCTATATCTAGCGCGATTTTTTAAAAAATGGTATATTTCATCGTATAACGATTCTGTCGTTGGTGGTAATCCGTTCACATCAACAAAATTATTTTCGCATAGGTATAGATAATTTTCTGCGGTGAATATTTTTCCCATTCTTTTATAGTTGACGGAAATAACCGAGATTCCACGCATTGCTGCCTCAATGGCAACCCGCCCAACGCCTAAAATCAATTCAGGTGATTCCTTTAAGTGCAATAAATCTGCTATAAATCCGTGAATACTTATGGCGTCGTAGCCCAGCTGCGAATTTATTTTGCTTGCCTTGCCCTTTAGATGCAGAATATTTTTCCCATCGCCCACAATGGATAGTTTAACACCCGGAAATTCTTCTGCCAGCTTAGGAATAATTTCCATTAACATGATTAATACGGCGGTATGCCTGGCATCAAGTCGGCTAATGTACCCAATACAACGCTTAATGGGAGCGGGTGAAGCTTGGGGTTTGGGAATCCCATTGGGAATTATTACAGATTTTGACGATAGCTGATCAAAATACCTGGAAACAGTTAGTACACGTTTGCTTACGAAAATTATTTTCGATGGAATCTTACGGGCGAGAGACGATCGTAAATCGTGACGAACCCTGCCGTGAACGGTTACCACAACGGGAATTCTCAATGCCCAGCCCACAATACATGCCGAGAGTATTGGTAACCGTTGATGTGCGTGTATTACCTGGATTTTGTACTTTGTAACAACGTATAGCAGGTGAGCTATTCTGATGAGTAACAGGTTATTCGCGATATGCGTATAATGAACTTTTTTGTCGAGTAGCTTAACCTGACGACCATGCCTGCTTATTACGTAAACATCGTGGTTTTGCTTAACAAGTTCATTGGAAAGTTCGCGGACATAATTCTCGGCTCCGCCAAAATCGAAACGGGTAACTATTTGTAATATTCTCAAGGTTTTAGGCAAATGTAATATTTAGTTGATTATTTTTAATGAGTTTTTAATAGTTGATGTTTATAAATACGCAAAAAAAGCATTCTACAGTAACTGGGAATGCTTAAAAGTAAGATCAATATTATGAAAAACAACGATCAGCTAACAGCCTTTTTTGCTCCCTGAATAATAATGCTCATTTCGGCAGCATGTTGAAACTGGATTTGCTTAACGCATGGCGTTTTTGCCTTGGCCTCCAGCAATTTAAAATTGTTGTGGCTGAAACGAGCAAAAACATGGTCGGTTTCATAAACGTACTCATTGCCAACCTCCGAAAGCGTTTTAAAACCTCCTTTTTGTTTGAAAATAAGGTTTACTTTATCCTTTAGCCGAACGAACATGTAGCCTTCGTCGCAGTTGTTGAACGATTCGGTGGTGAGATGAATTTTGGGTTTATCCATATATGGAGCACCTTCCGCAGGACAGAATGTGGCGCAGTTTCCGCATTCGTTACAAAAATTGGCAATATTCAGTACCTGATATTTTTGTCTCACCGAAAAATTGCTGTCGGGCTGATATTCCATTTCCCCATTTTCGCCAATCACCACTTTTTGCAAGTTGTAGTTAACAGGTTCAATTTCGTAGGAAAAGTTTGCAAGATTAGGACAAACAGTTGTGCATATATTGCAAATTTCATCGCAGTTTAGGCAGCGCTTTGCCTCCTCAACAATTGTTTGCTCATCGAGGGTTTGGCTAACCAGCTTAAATGTTTTGCCATCTTCTACCGATTGGGCTGGGATTGGTGGTGCAAACTTGCGCGAGGAGCGCATTTCCATAAGCTCCTTTTTAGGGTGATTTTTATTTTCACTCTTATCAACTTCGTAAACTATACCAGCTTGCTTTATGATTTGCTCCGCAGCTTTACGCCCGTCGCCAATGGCATTTATTGCAGTGGACGCTCCGCGTAGAGCATCGCCACCAGTGTAAACGTTACCAAGCAATGTGCGGTAATTTTTTGTGTCAGCTTTTAGTAGTTCTTCTGGAACAAAATCAATGTCGTGAGTTTGTCCAATGGCCGGGATAATTGCATCGCATTCAATTTCAAACTGAGAATTTGGAATTAGCACGGGCATAGGTCTACCTTTTGCATCAACACCTTTTAGCTCCATTCGGCTACATTGCAACGCCTTAACGGCACCATTCTGCGTAATTATTTTTTCGGGTGCAGCCAACTCGTAGAGTTTTATTCCCTCATCTAACACTGCCTTAACTTCCCCTTCGTCGGCAGGCATTTCGTCGATTGTACGTCGGTAAACTATTGTAACTTTTCCATTATTGCCAACAAGTCGATATGCAGTACGTGCCGAATCCATAGCCGTATTTCCGCCACCAATAATCACAATGCTTTTACCAATTTCGGTGATTTTTCCACTTTTTACTCCAAATAAAAAGGTTAGCGGATCGATTACGCCCTTGGCTTCAATGCCTTCAATCTTTAAATTAGCAGCTTTCTGGGCTCCTGGCGATAAATAAACGTAATCGTTGTTATTCTTAAGTTGGGTAAATTCTTCGCGGGTAACTTTATGGTTATAGTTGATTTTTACTCCCAGCTGTTCCAATCGACTAAAATCTCTGTCAATAGCCTCATCGGTTAACCTGAAACCGGGAATGGCGTACTGAACCATTCCCCCCGATTTTGGGTGCGATTCAAAAACTTCAACTTTAAATCCGGCCATGGCAAGGTAAAAAGCACACGATAATCCAGACGGTCCAGCTCCAATAATGGCTACGGATTTGCCATTGGCTGTTTTAGGATTTAGTTTGATACTGGCATTTTCGGCAATAAAACGTTTTACTTCGCGTATTAGCAATGAGTCGTCGTAGTTTATGCGCGTACATTTATTTTGACATTGATGGTCGCAAACCATTCCAGTGATTGATGGAAATGGGTTAGTTTTCAGTATTACCTCCAAGGCCTTGTCGAACTGCTTCGTGGCCGTATAGTAAAGATAATCGGGAATATCCTGATTGGTTGCACATGTGTCGCGACAGGGTGCGGAAATACAATCAAAATAGTCGAGTTCGCGTTTCGTTTTTATCGATGGCTCACGTAGATGTTTTCGTTTGTACAAACTATTTTCGAGTACATCGTTGGCATACTTGTTTAGGTACTGCTGTGGGTTTTCCGATATTAGTTCGGAGATATTACTATCAACTTTACTGGAAATATTATCGATATACTGTTTTAATCTTGTGTATCCTCCAGGTTTTAGTAAATCGGAACTCACGGTTACAGCTCGGAATCCACATTTTAGTGTGTTGCTTACGTTGAATGCATTTACACCTGCCGAGAATGAGAGTAGCAATTTACCATTGAATTCGTTCTGTAATTTTTTTGCAACATTTATGGAGATAGGATGTAGTGCCCTGCCGCTCATGTACATCATATCAACATCGGACTTAAACGTATTTTTGGTATTAACCGATTCCAATGTATTTGTCAACTTTAACCCAAACGTGAGTCCAGCCTTACTTGCAGTTTCTTGTAGTGCAGCTATAATCTTAACGGCATCGGGGTATTTTAAATCGTGCTCAAAGGCAATATCGGGAACACTGGTTTTGAAGCGTAGCTTTTGATTAAGGATACGTCTTAGTTCCTCTGCTCCCAAAAGAGTGGGGTTTAGCTTAACAAATGTGTGTAGTTTTTTTTCAGTTAGCAGGTATTTCGCAATATCCTCAATTTCGTTGGCCGGACAACCGTGCATGGTGGAAAGGGTGATATTGTTCGAAAGTTGATGTGGAATTTTTATTTTCTCAACATCGGGGTAAAGCGGAATAACTTTCTTTACTTGTTCGTCCAATTCGGCTTTGCAGTTGGCCATTTTATCGAAAAACCACTGCACGTTGGGTTGCTTAATTCCCTCAAGGTTGTAACCAACGCTCATGTTGAAAATGGTGTTGGGCTGTACGCCGAATCCCAGCTTATGATTCAGAATATGAATGATTAGCCATGCTTTCAAATACTCGTTGAAACTTTGCTGAATTTTAAGCTCCTGTGACCATTCGCAGTTGTAGCCTTCGTCCTGCATATCAATGCAAGGCTTTGATATTTCGAGCTCATCGAGAGTTTGAATGGTTTTCAGTTCAATATACCGGCAACCCATAAGCCACGAAACTATTATGTTCTGTGCCAGTTGAGTATGCGGGCCCGCAGCAACGCCAAGCGGCGTATCAATTTTTTGTCCGAATATTTCGGTGTTAAGTTTTTTATCCGATGGATTAAAAAATAGATATTTGCTGATGCCAAAAATAGATTGATTGCTCTCGTATTCGTTCAGTATCATTCGAAGCAGTTGCTCTATGGGTATGGTGTAAAATTTATCGGTCATGGTTTTATGCTATAAAATCTATTTAGCAAAACTATAAATAAACGATGTAAGAATTGTGTTTAGCCATAATTTTTCTGATATTTAGAAAATAATAATAGGTATAATTTGATATGCAGAAAAATATATCAGCAATAATACTATCGGCTGGAAGATCTGAAAGGATGGGTACCCCGAAGTTTGCATTAAAGTTTGACGAAAAAACGACATTCATAGAGAGACCTGTAAATGAGTATTTGGCTTTTGGTTGCCACGAAATTATTGTTGTTTTAAATACTAAAAGTATAGAATTGTTCCATCAACTTAAAATAGTATTCCCTGAATGCGTAAAAATTGTGGAGAACGAATATCCTGAATGGGAGCGTTTTTACTCATTAAAGCTTGCCGCCGGGGCGTTGAAAAGTTCGTGCGGTGCTTTTGTTAGCAATATTGATAATCCTTTTTTAACGGGCTCAACGCTGGATAAACTTTTCAATTCTTCCACTGATTTCGATTATGCTTCTACATCGTACAATGGGAGAGGAGGTCATCCGTTTTTTATATCCAGCAAGGTTATTGGCGATTTAAGGACTGAAAAAGAGGATCAACTACACCTAAAGGAGTTTTTAGGCCGATACCCCAGAACACTGGTTGAGGTTAACGACGAAAAAGTCTTGCTGAATGTTAATACAAAGGAAGATTATGCAAAGTATTTTGGATTGCGATTATAACGAGAGTATCACCCCAAGCGGAATACATGATGTCCGTAATGTTTTTACATTTTTTTGCCCTCTCTTCGACAAGCGCAGAGCGGGTCAGGTTCCATCTACTAAAAAGTTAACGATCAACTTTTTCATACAGCCTTATAAGCACCTTTTCGGGTGTCATGGGTAAATCAAAATCGGGCTTATGGTTTGGGTTAAACGATTTTATGGCATTTTGAATGGCAAAGTATGCGGCAATTCCGTACATAAAAGGCGGTTCGCCAACCGCTTTCGACTTAAGCACGGCGAGTTCTGGCCCTTTGGCGTCTAATGCTTCGCATTTCACCGTTTTGGGGGCAAAGTAAATATCCGGAACCTTATAGGTTGACAAGCTATTCGACAGCAATTTACCGTTTTCATTGTAGGCAAGTTCCTCTAAGGTTGCCCATCCAATACCCTGCATAACAGCACCTTCAACCTGACCTAAATCAATCGTAGGGTTAATGCTATTTCCAAAGTCGTGAATTATTAGCACATCGTCAATTTCGTATGTTCCCCTTATGCAGTCAACGGTAGTTGTAATTGCCGCTGTTCCGTAAACATGGTAGGCAAAAGGATGTCCTTTTTCTTTCGTTTTATCAAAAAAGATAGTTGGAGTTGAGTAATGTCCGTTTTCCGAGAGGCAAATACGTCTTAAATGTGCCGTGATAACTAGTTTTTCCCAGCTGATTCCTGCTGATTTACCATTTACAAGGACTTCGTCGTCAGAGATTTCTATTTGCCCGGGTTTTGCGTTGGTCATTTCCGCCGCAATGCCTTTCAGCCTGTTAAGTAGAGCGTTGGTGGCTATCAAAAGGGCGTTTCCGTTTAAATCGGCACCACTACTTGCTGCTGTAGGCGATGTGTTTGCAACGCGCGATGTATTGGTTGAATGTATTCTAACTTTCTCTATGCTAATACCCAAGGTTTTGGAGGCAATTTGGGCGAGTTTGGTATTTACACCTTGTCCCATCTCAATAACTCCCGTACTAACGGAAACGCTGCCATCCTGGTAAATATGTACCAATGCGCGTGCTTGATTCATTGACGTGTTGGTAAATGAAATCCCAAAGCACAATGGCATTAAGGCTAGCCCGCGTTTTTGGTATTTATTTTGACCGTTGAAGAGGTCTATGTCACGCTGGACTTTACCCAGGTTAAATTTCCGTGAAGCGGCTTTAAAACAGGCCCCAATATTTACGTTGGTGGCAATTTGTCCGTACTGGAACTCATCATTTTCTTCAAGTAGGTTTATTTCCTGGATTTTTGAAGAAGGGACACCAAGTTCATTGGCTGCCTTGGCTATAGCCGATTCAATTACTAACATTCCCTGCGGGCCACCGAATCCCCGAAACGCCGTATTGGGCGGCAGGTTGGTT
>JBFXEO010000086.1:0-11245 GCA_050180015.1 Bacteroidales bacterium
GTAAGATAACCCGTAAAACAATGGAACAAAGAATGAATTACCTTCGCCCAAAAGCAGAGTATGTAAACTCTTTTCCTTCACGCGTATCTTCGCTGTCATTTAAAACTTTTTTGTTTATGCGCTCGCTTATAAAATTGTTTTTCAATAAATTGATTTAAATTTGATGTAGCATTAATGTTGCATCAAAAGTTTTAAATTGTAATCGAATAAAACATACAGTTATGAAAAAGATATTACTTTATTCTTTGTTCTTCTTTTTATTTAATAATTCACTTATGGCCCAAGTAGATTATATTAATTATCAAAGTTCGAATGCTAATAGTATGATGTTTAATTCTCTTAGAGATGCTCAAGCTAGGCATGACAAGGCTGTTGAATATGCTAAATCTTTATTAAAATGGACTAATGATCTAAATGCCCAGGAAACAGATTTGATTTTTCAAAATGCTATTAAAGTATATCAACAAAAATTGAAGTATTTGCTTACAGGTAAAGATGTTCAAATATCTCAAGAAGCTAATAATTTAATATTAATAGAAAGTGGTATTGGAGAGGAAATCTCAAAATATAATCAAAGAGTTGCAGAGGCTAAAAGGAAAACAGATGAAGATAATAGCCCAAAAAGGATTTATGAAAGAGGACTGAGTAAACTGAAAAATGAAGATTATAGTGGTGCTTTAATCGATTTTAAGAAGGTGACAGAAATTGCACCTGATTTTGCAGCTGGTTATTTTAATGTTGGCTTATGCTATTTTATGCAAAAAAAATATGAGTCGGCCTCACAATACTTGGACAAATCAATTTTAATAGACCCAAAACCTTATGCATATAATTATAAAGGTTGGGCAGAGTATTACAAAAAGAACTATGTTCAAGCAATACAGGATTTCACTTTACAGATTGAAAATAGTAATCCAGATGACCCATCAGGTTATTACAATCGAGGCTCAGCAAAATCTGAACTAGGCGATTTCTTTGGTGCAATTTCAGACTATCAAAAAGCAATTGAAATTAAACCCGATTTTTCAATGGCATACAACAATCTTGGTTGGGTGTATTTTGAAAAAAAGGATTATCAGAAAGCTTTGAAGTATGCTAACAAGTCAATTGAAGTTGATTCAGAAAATAGTGTTGCATATGATAGCCGTGCAGAAATTAAATTTAATTCAAATGATTATAAAGGGGCAATTTTAGATTGCAATAAAGCCCTTGAATTAGATTCAAAGCTAGGAAATTCATATTTGATAAGAGGCAGAGCATACTATCGCCTAGGGAAAAAAGAAGAAGCCTGTAATGATTGGAGTTCGGCTGGACAATATGGCAAAACTGAAGCCTATGACTTCATCAGTAAGTATTGCAAATGAAACAATTATGATTAGAAATAATTATTGGGTAAATATTGAAGAATACGCTCTAAATATTGATCTATTCATAGATTTTTGGAATCGAATTTCAAATAATGACATTAGTGGTCATTTAGTGGCTATTGAAAAAGAAATGCTTTCTCTGTTACCCCAAAAAGATGAATTAAAATCTCCGAAATTTGAATTACCTTGGGAAAAGATGAAATTTATAGCTTTCTATGATGACTTAACATTCTCAAAAAGGTATTTAGAAATGGTTGTAAATCATAAGCCTGTAGTTATTATAAAAGAAGCATTTACTCTTCTTGATGATAGATACAAGTTAATCACATCAATTATTAAAGAACGTTTTGAAAGTTAATCATATCAATTTAAATAAAGGGCTGCATTTGCAGCCCTTTATTTAATAACCTATACTTATAAGCATTTCTCTTGCATAAAACTTTGCTGAGCTGAGACTCGTAATTAGTAAACGTTGATTTGCATTGGTCCATGCCCCAATTTCATCCCTAAACCATAAATAGCCATCTTTACATAGTCTAAACTCGTAAACCTTCCCATAGAATCGGACATAAAATTTTCTCATTTTTAAATAATTTATTAAATTAACATTCTAAATATAAATATGTTATATGGATAATCCAAGAATAATTAAAGATAAATATACTTCCTTATAGCTTAATATTATCTAAATTAGAATGCTCTCGATTTGAGATTTTAATAAAAAATGGAGAAGGTTTGACGCCTGCCAGCCCTTCCATCCCTGTCAGGCGTTTTTGCAGTTAGCCAAACTCTTCGCAATCCTAAGACTGCAAAAGAACTCACCAGCTCCATTACTGCTCTTCCGGAACTTTTAATACTGTTTTTAACTGGAAAGCGAATCACGTTCTAGGTAATTTCAACTTCTAACAAATAGTTTAAATTAAAGGGATTGATAATGCTGATACAGAATTTTATTACCTTTAATTAAGTTTTTAATGACAGATAATGCCTTGATGGTAATGCCAATAATTAAACTGTCGACATTTGTTTTAATTGCAACAATATGAGTGGTTTATCTATTAAAGAATTCGGATTAGTAATAATAGAATCTTTGGGAGAAAATGATAAAAAAACAGGAACTATTCTTCATGACGAAATTATTAAGTATAAAAAGTTTCAAGAGCCTGATTTGTCATCGTATATTTATCAAGTTGTTACTAAAGAAGAACTATTTAAAGCAATTGACGAAATAATTGAGAAAAATATGAACAACATATTTCTTCCAATTTTGCATTTTGAAACGCATGGCTTTGAAGAAGGGATTGTGTTGAAATCTAAAGAAATTATAGAATGGAAAGAGCTATTCTCAAAAACTAGAGAACTTAATATACTATTAAAAAACACTTTAGTTTTACATTTAGGAATGTGTAAAGGGGAGTATATTATCAGTAAAATAAACCCATTAGAAAGAGCGCCATTTAAAGCAATAATTGGCACTTCTAAAAATATTGACGAAAAAAAATTACTTGAAGCATTTGAGGTGTTTTATGATAGTTTTTTCTTTTCGTTTTCACCTCTCGAAGCAGTTGATAAAATGAACAAAGCTATAGACGCAGAAAAAAAGATCTTTCATTTGATTATGTCTGACCATTGTTTTGATGAAATAGTTAATCCTAATTTAAATCCAAGTCATCTTGAAAGAATAATAAATCAACTTGCAATACATAAAAAAATTACAAATCCTAGATTTGAAAGCGCCGACTTTGAGGTTGTTAGAAAATATATTGAAGACATTATAACAAAGAGATTATCAGAAATAAAATTCAAAAAAGATTATTTCACAATGACCGATTTGAAATAATAACTATGCGAAAGTTCTGCTTAAATTCTTCTGGTAACAGGGGCAAGTACTTTTCTACGTTTTGTTTGAGTGTACAGTTAGATATTTCTTGCTGTTGAGAAAAAAAAGTTCACTAAAAGTGGGAAGTATTGATAAGATTCCAAGAGTCATCCATGACTTGACTTTTAAAAGCATCTGTAATTTTTAGATACTTCTTTAAATCCTTCTCTTTTTTTGGGGCTCCCATATCTTGTAAGGCTTTAAGGTTAACTCCCAGCATAATGCTGTTTGTGATAAACGTTTTTCTTGCAGTATGAAAGGTTATGGCATCGTAAAGCGGGATGGCTTTTTCAGTTGATTCACTTCCAATAACTGTTTTTTTTATCACCAGCCTATTAAAGCCTGTTTTTTCTGGTTGTTCAGATGCGATTAGTTTGCATGCCTCTTTAATATAATCATTTAGGTTTTGAATAGATATTTTGGGAAGGGGAGACTCTTCAGATCCATATTTTGTCAAAATTTCCAATGCAAACTTGTTAAGTGGGAGCGTTTTTACATACCCCGTTTTAATTTGCGTTTTCGTTAATAGTTTGCCATTGAAATGCTCTCTTTTCAGTGAAATTACATCGCTATACCTTAACCCTGTGAAACAAGCAAAACAGTACAAATCTCTAACTTTTTCAAGTCTATTGTTTTTGAAGTTATAGTTAAGAAGCATAAATATTTCATCCATACTTAAAAATATAACCTCCTTTTCGGGTTCATCAACCCTTAGTTTATCATAAATATTCCCACTGTAGTAGTTTCTTTCTTCCGCCCAATGCAAATAAGTTGCAATTACTCTTGTTATTTTAGCATAGTATCCAAGTTGTTTTTTCTCGGTAATAAAAGTAAAGTTCTTGAGTTTGTCCAAAAACTTTACATCAATATTATCCCAGGTTATTACAAATGATGTTTCTTTCTGAAATCTAATCAGAAAATTTTTAACAGTTGTGTATCCTTTAATAGTACGCTCTGCTTTATCTGCTTTGTTTGATTCAATGAAATCTGAAAACACATCAAGAAAGGAAGTTGATTTTAAAATGGCTTCTTCTTGGGGTTTAATCAAGAGGTTGTTTAGTTCAAATTCGCTTGGCTTTCTTTTCTCCTTAATAGTTTTGTTGAAAAGTTCTTTTGCTTTAAACTCTATTTCATCGATTAGTACATTAAACCTTATATTCTCCTCATATTCCTTTTCGGTTAAGGAGGTAAGCTTTAATCGCTGTGTCTTTTTGTTCCAGTCACGTTTCCTAACCTTCCCAAGTTTCATTCTATAAGGTTTATACTCACTTGTAATTTGTGCAAGGAGAGATACCTTTCCATTCTTATCTAATTTTTCTGATTTAAGATAAAATATGATATTTGCCATAATTATGTCATTTTTATCAGATTGGGTCAAGTGAAAAGTAGGTGCTAAATAGGTGCTAATAATTTATCAAATGTAGTAAAATGAGTTATAAATTCCAAATATGCAAATTGTAAAACGCAGAAAAACAAGCAAATAAATATATATAAGTAAAATGAGGTATAATAGATTAAAGTCCCGCCCCGGGTACGGAGAGCCTCGATAAATCGGGGCTTTTCTGTTTTTATAGGTGCTAAGGTTATATTTGGAGTTTTTCGTTGTTGATATATTTTTATCAACAACAGTCAAGATAAAAGAACTTAAATAGGTATTCTTTCACACCCCGTTGAGCCGATGCTGTATAAATAGCATTTTAAGGAGTTGGCGGCTGGTTGCGCTACTGCCCAGGTATTCTCGTAGGCTTTGCGAAGGGGCTATTCCGGTTTCTGTTCCCCCCGAACCAAGAACGAGATCGATGAATTTTTTTCCAATCAGATCAGCAGAAATCCGAATCCAGCAATAGTTTTTTTGCTTAACGTACGTGTGGAGTCCACCTCAATGATGATAGCTCAACCCATGTGTTATTAATAGGTTGATAAAAACCAGATGTCATTGGGCCGCCGCAAGGCAAAATATCATAAGTTTGCCTCAAAACCTCAACGGAATTATGGTAAAACTTGGCTTTTTCTTAAACACCCCCATTCCCAGTAGTGCTGTTAATTTTATTGTGAAGAATTCTAACGCCAACTACTCCGGTGTATGGTTGCAGGAAAATAGCCCCCGTGAAGGATGCTACAATCCCCCCATTTACGACAGTGAGGATGAACTCATCTGTAACTCTGATATTGCCATTATTGGGACATCTAACAACTTTACATTCGACCTTGCGGCAAAGGCAATAAAAAAAGGGGTAATTCCTATTTTTGCTGATATGCCCGGACTATCATACACGCTGCTAAATCAACTCAACCTACTATCTGCCGAAATGGGCATTAGCATTGGGTTCGGACTGTTGGGCTTTTACCCTGCTGAAATTACACTACCCTTGGAAATCCCTTTTATTGCCTACCTAAAGCGGAGGATAGATACTTCCAATCTGGGCGCTGATGGTTTTCGGGCGATTCTTACCTACGATTTGGCTTCGGCGCTGAAACTCTCCAAGTTGGATATTCACAGGGTAAAGCTGTTCTGTCTGCCGCATCATTCTAATACTCCAAACCACCTAATGGTAACTGTTGATTTCAACAATAACTCTGTTTTTACATATACCCTACAAAACCAAAGGGGAAGCAATCATCTTGATATCGAGGTGTTTGCCGGCAGGAATTCCCGGAGCCTAAACTATACCTATAGCGACATTCACCGTGGAATTGATGCTAAAGGTATCGTAAAATGTATAAACGGGGCAACAGCACACACCAAACCAGGCCAGGATGATATAGAATTAGCAATGGCAACAGCCCGGCTTACGGAAGAGGTGATGTCAAAAATAAATCCATAAATTCGCGTTACAAGTTTGTCCCCAGCCATAAAATGGCTAAATTGGGTGCTTCAAAAAAAGCACCAACCGTGGTAAAAACGTTCCAGATAGCTAAATATATCTTTTTTGACTTTGCCGGAAGCACCCTCGTTTGGATAATTTTCAACATTTACAGGAAAAAAGTAATAGAATCCCAGCTATACGGTATAGACATTCCTTTTATTCCCGACCATAAGTTTTACGCTGGAATAATTTTTTTCCCACTTTTTTGGATTTCGCTTTTTGGATTGGTCGGATTCTACCAGGATGTACTTCGCAAATCGAGACTGAAAGAGCTGGGCGCATCAATAGGCTATACGCTTGTGGGCTGCCTGCTAATCTTTTTCGCCATGCTCCTGGACGATTACGTTGTATCGTACAAAAGCTACTACAAGATACTACTTAGCCTTTTTTGCCTAGTTTTCGCTTTCACTTATTTCCCCCGGCTTATAATTACAACAGGGATAATACGCAAAGTTCACTCCCGCAAAATTGGATTTCCGGCCATAATTGTTGGTCATGGACAAAAAGCGCTCTATCTGTTCAACGAACTGGAAGCATCCGACAAATCCCAGGGGTATAAATTTTTGGGGTATATATCGGTTTCGGAGCACGACCCCGATTTGCTTAACTCTAAGTTGCCCTATTTGGGAACCATTAACTCCATTGAGGCCATCGTAAAACAATTAAACGTAGAGGAAGTCATTCTCGCCATCGATCGGGAAACCCCAGAAACCTTTACTCAAATTATAAATGAATTACTACCGCTGAATCTCCGGATTAAAGCATTACCCAGCATGTATGATTATCTATCGGGAAAAGTTAAAATGACGGGGATTCTTAGCGCTCCATTGCTAAGCGTATCGTTTGAACTAATGCCTCCCTGGCAGGCAAACCTCAAACAAATTATAGATTACACGCTGGGTACTCTGGCTCTAATCATTTTATCGCCATTAATCCTTGTCATAGGAATTGCCATTAAGCTAACCTCAAAGGGGCCAATCCTATACAAGCAGGAACGAATTGGACAGTACGGAAAACCATTTACCCTGCTAAAGTTCAGAAGCATGTGTAACGATGCCGAAAAACAAGGGCCTGCCCTATCCAGTAAAACTGATTTGCGGGTAACCGGCATCGGGCGTTTTATGCGTAAAACCAGAATAGACGAAATACCCAACTTTATCAATGTTGTGAAAGGCGATATGTCGCTTGTTGGCCCCCGACCCGAAAGGCAGTACTACATTGACCAAATTTTGCAGGTTGCACCACATTACATACATCTACAAAAAGTTAAACCGGGAATAACATCGTGGGGGCAGGTTAAATACGGCTACGCCGAAAATGTGAGCCAAATGGTGGAACGTTTAAAGTACGACCTTCTTTACCTCGAAAACATGTCGCTATTTGTTGATTTTAAGATAATGATTTACACGTTGATAACCGTTATCCGGGGACGTGGGGTCTAAACCCCTTTGAGCTCGATAACCTTCAGTGGTTCATATATTGGCCCCGCTGCGGTGAGTGTACTCCGGTAAAATGTAATTCTATCCACATTTACCTTCTGCCACACGTTTTCTTTAACTTCCCCCATGAACTCCTGAATTGGCCGTATATCATTCAAAAAATTAACCCTCCCTAACGTAAGGTGAGGTTTGTACGGATAATTCTCATCAACAAAGCCAAAAGGCAGTAAAATTTCATCGACATAAAATTTTAAGTTCTGAAGTTCAACGCTGGGCTCTACTCCAAGCCAAATAACCCTGGGTTTAGGGTTTCCAAAGGTACCCATTCCGCTGATAGCGATACTAAAAACTGGGTGACTTACCAGCCTACCTGCCAGAGAGATTGATATTTTACCGATCAAATGGTCAGGCGTATCCCCCAAAAACAGCAGCGTTAGATGGAGCAGCTTGGGATCGACCCACTTTACGCTATCGTGCTTTAAGATTACCCTTAGCCTGTTCCAGCCCTCAACCAGCTCCGCCTCGGGTTTAATATCTATCGCTATAAAAGTTCTAGCCATGAATTTTTAACATTTAACTTGTGGGTAAGAAAAAAATAGTAAATTGTATCAAAATTAGAAAAAATATCCACCATGGGCAATCGTAAAAAATTTGCTGTAGTGCTGTCTGGGTGCGGGGTCCTTGATGGTTCTGAAATCCACGAAGCAGTAATGACACTTTATGCCATAGCCCTGTACGATTGTTCGTACCAGGTATTTGCCCCCGATATGCTACAGCATCATGTTGTAAACCATATAGACGGCAGCGTTATGGACGAAACCAGAAATGTTCTGGTTGAGTCGGCCCGAATTGCCCGGGGAAATATTCAGCCCTTAAATGAGTTCAAGGCAGAATTATATGATGCGTTAATTTTCCCGGGTGGCCTTGGTGCCACAAAAAACCTTTCTACCTGGGCTTTCGATGGTGCAAGCTGTAAAATACATCCGGAAATAAACCGGGCCATAAAAGAAATGCAGGCACTCCGGAAACCTATCGGAGCATTGTGCATATCGCCCGTTTTACTTGCATGTATTCTGGGGAATGTAACTGTTACCATAGGAAAGGATGCTGCAACTGTCAGGGCAATTGAAAGTATCGGGGCAAAGCATCAGCAAACAGGACATGCACAGGTGGTTGTGGATGAACGAAATATGCTTTTTAGCACTCCCTGCTACATGCTAGATGCAACAATTGTTGACATTGCTAACGGTATAAAAGCCATTGTTTCTGAAATGCTTAAATGGATAAGGTAACCCTTACTTTTACAGCAAACCTTGCTCGTAAAGAATAACCAGTTCATTCAGCACTTTATCCTCCCCGTTGGGATCGAACCGGGTTTTAAGGTTTGAACCAAAAAGTATGGCAACTCCCTGCCAAAAACCCGCGGAGAATCCACCCTTGAGCTCTTTAACCAGCTGGTATGAAGATTTTCCGGTTTCCCTATCAATCAGCTTCATCAGCATTTTGCCCTGCGACCGGGTTAGCTTAACAAGTTTTTTCTCAAACTGATCGCGCATCTCCTTTTCTGACTGCTTAATATAAACGTCGATCTCCTTCTTGGAGTGCAAAGTTTTAATATGCTCGTTCATCTCAAGCAATTTATTCTTGGCTATTTGAGCATACGGGTAGGTTACCTTTAAGTTGTAGATGAGCTTATAGTACTGGCGCATATCCCTATTGCTTTTAAACCGGCGTCGCCCCCGCTTAACCACCGCCTTAACAGTAATGTGGGGTATAGTATCGCCATCTACCACCACGGAGGGAACAACTACATTGGTTGAAGTATTGCTGTAGTCCTGCGCTTTAATCTCAAAGACCACAGCAGCTATTAAAGCTAATAGTATGATCAACCTCTTCATTTCCCTAAAACGTATGGCTGTAAACCTCCTAATATTAGGTAAACGTACCCTGACCTCAACGCCGTAAATACCTTACGCCAATAAAGGTAGAACAGTTACTCCATATCTAAAAATTGTCCAACAAATATAGAAATCAAATGTTAAGCCAGCTTAAACAGGTAAAAATTTCAGGTAAGGAGATTATAGCCCAGAGAGCCTCTTGATATCATTCAACCTGTTTAAAGCCTCTATTGGAGTTAAATTATTGATGTCAAGATTTTTAATCTGATCCCGGATTTGCTTTAGCACGGGATCTTCAAGCTGGAAAAAACTGAGCTGATACCCTTCCCTATGGCTACCCAGCTCATTAACCGGCTTCTGTAACGATTGCTGCTGCTGCGCCTTTTCCAACTCTGCCAAAATTTCGTTGGCCCGTTTAACCACGCTTGGCGGCATACCGGCCATTTTGGCAACATGTATGCCGAAGCTGTGTTCGCTTCCCCCGCGAACCAGTTTTCTAAGGAATATTACCGTGCTTTCCAACTCCTTAATGGAAACGTTATAGTTTTTCACCCGCTTGAACGTAAGTTCCATGGCATTCAACTCGTGGTAATGCGTTGCAAAAAGTGTTTTAGCCCTTGCACCGGGGTGTTCATGCAAAAACTCAACAATTGCCCATGCAATGGAAATTCCATCGTAGGTGGACGTTCCCCGTCCGATTTCATCGAGCAACACCAAGCTACGACTCGAAAGGTTATTAAGAATGCTGGCAGCCTCCTGCATTTCCACCATAAAGGTAGATTCGCCCTGCGAAAGATTATCGGACGCGCCAACGCGGGTAAAAATTTTGTCCACAATTCCCACCGATGCCACCTGAGCTGGAACAAACGATCCTATTTGCGCCATGAGTACAACCAGCGCGGTTTGCCTGAGCAATGCCGATTTTCCCGCCATGTTTGGGCCAGTAATAATCATTATTTGCTGTTCCGCCAAATCAAGATAAATATCGTTTGCTATGTACTCTTCACCCGCCGGTAACACCCGTTCAATAACCGGGTGGCGTCCCTGCTTAATGTCTATTGCATCGCTCAGGTTAACCGTTGGTTTTGCATAGCCATACTGGCTGGCACACATTGCGTAAGAAAGAAGACAGTCCAGCTGGGCTACCAAAAAAGCATTGAGCTGAATAGAAGCCACATACTCGCCCAAGCTGTGAACTAAATTTTGATAAAGGTTCTGCTCTATCTCAGCAATTTTTTCCTCGGCACCCAGAATCTTCTCCTCGTACTCCTTCAACTCCTGCGTAATGTACCTTTCCGCGGATACTAATGTTTGCTTCCTAATCCAATCAGAGGGAACTTTATCTTTATGGGTATTTCGCACCTCGATGTAGTAACCGAAGACATTGTTAAAATTCACCTTTAGCGATGAGATCCCCGTACGTTCAGCCTCGCGTTGCTGAAGGTTAATCAGGTAATCCTTTCCGGTATGCATTATTTCGCGAAGTTCGTCGAGCTCTGCATTTACCCCTGAAGCAACTACATTCCCCTTTGCAAGCAATACCGGAGGATCGGGGACTATTTCTTTCTCTATTCTATCGCGTATCCGGGAGCAAGGGCTTACCTGTTCCCCAATCCTTTGTAGGGTTGTTTCGTCAGAGTTTTCGCAAAGGTTCTTTACTTCAACCAAAAGCGACAGCGCGTTTTTTAGCTGAATTAACTCTCTGGGAGAAATTCTGCCAACAGCCGCCTTAGACACTATGCGTTCAATATCGCCCATGTCCCGAATTTTATCAGCCAGTAAGTCGAGCAAATCT
>JBFXEO010000087.1:0-11170 GCA_050180015.1 Bacteroidales bacterium
GAGTGGGGTTGCATCGGCACTTATTGGCATTGAAAAACTGCCCTTCAGCTACGCCGGAATAGAGATTGGGAAAATCGATACAGAAAAAATAACCTTTAGGTTTAAGGGTAAGTCTGTTGCTTTAAATGAAGGGGAGGCGTGGAATAGTATTTCAACAAGTATGGATACTATTGATAATTCGGTTGTTGAAACCACTGTTGCCGTTAAAATTCAATTTCATGGTTTTTTGCCGATACCGATGCTTAAAATGAAATAGATTAATGTAAATTAAAATTTATGGTTAAATTTTTATCAATAAAAAGATACCTGCTGTTATTTGCCGGCATAGCTACCACGGTTATGGTAATGGCAGTGCCTAAACGGAATTTGCCCATTACCGTTGTACAACCCGATGGAACCAAGGTTGACTGTTTTGCGAGTGGCGACGAGTTCCACAACTGGCTGCACGATGCTAACGGATACACTATCATCCAAAATCCCAAGACAGGATACTATGTTTACGCGGTTGAGGAGAGTGGTACCCTTAACGCTACAGATTTGGTGGTCGGTAAAATTAATCCGGCAGAAACAAAATCACTCAAGCCCAACGCCAACATATCTATGGAGCTGTACCGGTTGAAACGTGAAAGTAAACGGGTAAATAATCATTTTATCAATTTAAATTCTAACACAAAGGGGGTAAAAGGCATTGCCCCGTTGGATACCTATGCTGCCACTGCAACCATGAACAATATAGTTGTATTCATAAAGTTCTCCGATGATACTCCCGACGCCGAAGATATATCGTACTATGAGAATATATACAACAACGCTGAATCCTCTGTTACAGATTACTATAGCAAGGTTTCATACGGAAGATTTGCTGTAAGTACAACCTTTTACCCGGCATCTTCGGGTGGATATGTTACCTGGTACACCGACTCTCAGAAACGCGATTATTACCGGCCATACAATGCTGTTACAAATACCATTGGGTATGATCCGGATATCGTCAGCGCTACAAACCCCAACGGTCAGACCTACAGGGAGCATACCCTGTTAAAGAATGCGGTTAATGCAATTAGTGCAATGGTGCCTGCCGGGCTGAACCTGGATACCAATAATGATGGATATGTTGATGTTGTATCTTTTATAGTCGATGGGAGTAATGATAGTTGGAACGATTTACTTTGGCCTCACCAGTGGAGTTTGTATTCACAAACCGCCTTCATTAACGGGAAACAGGTTGGTGATTACACTTTACAGCTACAGTTTTTCGGCTCGCAACGGATAGACCTGGGAACCCTTTGCCATGAAATGTTTCATATAGTGGGAGCCCCGGATTTATACCACTACAGCGAAAACTCCAATATCTCACCGGTTGGTGCTTGGGACATAATGGAAGGGACACTCGATTACCCCCAGAACATGGGGGCGTACATGAAATATTTGTATGGTGGATGGATAGATAATATTCCTGAAATTTCGCAGTCTGGCACCTACACTCTTTATCCTCTTTCCACATCATCAGCTCAAAATTGCTATAAAATACCATCCCCAAATTCTTACCTCGAGTATTTTTTGGTAGAATACAGAAAAAAGAATTCTTACGATGCCGATTTACCCGGCAACGGCATGTTGGTTTATCGGATAAATTCCACCTATGAAGGTGTAGGAAATTCCGATGGTCCGCCCGATGAGGTATATATTTACAGGCCCAATGGTAATTTGCTCCTAAATGGGATGATAAATAACGCTACATTTAATGCGGATTACGGGAGAACAGAAATCAACGATCAAACCAACCCCCAAGGTTTTCTTGCCGATGGAACCAGCGGAGGGTTGAAAATTTCGAATGTGACCAGTGCCGGCGAGGCCATATCTTTCGATGTTGATATTGATTTTATTCCTTCCGTGGTTCTTAAGAATGATAAGGGATTGTATTCCAGTATAGGTACAACTAGCAATGCTACTTATAGGGTAGCCACACGTTTTACTACAGATGATTTAACCGGGCTGGTGGGGCGTAAAATCGTAAAAGTTGACTTTTACCTGAATGGTGCTGATGTTACCTCCAATGAGGTTGTGAATGTTTGGGAGGGCGGTTCGTATGGAAATCCGGGAACATTGGTTTACACCCACGACGTATCGGCAGAGGTAAAACACAACGAGTGGACTTCACATACTTTAACGCAACCTGTGGAAATTAAGGCGAATAAGGAATACTGGGCGGGTTACTCTGTTGATATTTCCTCTGGCTATCCCATTGCCATTGACGGCGGCCCAATGGTTGACGGCAAGGGTGCGTGGATTTACTGGAGCAATACATGGAAACAGCTGACGGATGTAAACCCAAGCTTTAGCTATAATTTTTTAATTAGGGCAGTGGTTGGCCCCTCAACCACCGCTGTGGATATTATTCCTGATAGCGATTTTAATGTTAGTATGTTCCCCAATCCAGCAGCTGATTTGGCATACTTTAAGGTTAATTTACCCGAGTCGGGTACTCTGAGTATTGGTATATTCAACATGCTTGGGCAGAAAGTCGATGAGGTTACTAAGAAACAGTACGATACGGGTAACTTCACCATTCCCTACAACTCGGCGAGGTTATCTAAAGGCATCTATATGTATGCTATTACATATAGTTTTGGGTTGCAGCAGAAAAGAATAGTAGATAAGTTTATTGTAAGGTAGTACCCCGTTTGATGACATAGGAGTAACCGGTGAATTTTGGGCATGCGGAACAAGGCAATGTGGTAAGGAATTGGTTTTTCCCTACCACATCATCTTAGAGTTTTTTATTTGAGTTCATCCATTAGCACCTCAACTGCTTTTTCCAGTTGTTGATCTTTGCCACAGGCAATTACTGATGGATCGTTTTTAACCACAAAATCTGGGATATTTTCAAGATTTTCCATCCAGCTGCCGTTTATATCCTTGGAGCTAACCGGAACCATTCCCCACAGGGTTTCACCATCCTGTAAGGTTTCCCAGCCGGCAAAGCTGCAAGTGCCCGGAACGGGCATACCAACCATTTTACCGATTCCCAGTTGCTGGTAACCACAAGCAAAACAGCTGGCGTCGCTATAGTTGGCCTCGCCAACAATGGCAACGGTTGGATTGGTCCAGCGGAAAGTCGGCTCATACCCCAGGGCCCTTGTGTCAGTGGTGTACTCTATATACTTATGCCCGGTAAAAAACATGGCAAGATCCGATACCAAATCGCCTCCTCCATTAAAACGGGTGTCCACAACAACCGCCTTACGGTTGTAGTATTTCCCCATCATCTCGCTGTAAGCGTCACGATATGGGCCGTCGCTCATTCCCGGAATGTGTACGTAGCCCAGCAGTCCGTTGCTTAAGCTATCCACTTCACGCTGATTCTTTTTGACCCAGCGTTTATAGAGCAGGTTACCTTCTTCCGATAATGAAATGGGTTTAACGGTAACCTGGCTGGAGCTATCCGATGCAGGATCAAGAACATCGAGCAGCGTAAACTGGTCAACTTTCCTGTTCAGGTAAAATGCAAAATCGATATTTCCGGAAATTTGTTCGCCATTAACGCTACGGATAATCATTCCGGGTTTAACCGTAATGTTGGCCTTATCAAGCGGCCCTCCGGTAAGGATTTCGGCAATTCTGATTCCATCTCCACGGTAGCTGTAATCGAGTAGAATTCCTAACGATGCCGTTTGGTCACCGTTGGGTATTCTGCCATAGTACCGGGCACCGGAGTGCGAAGAATTCAGCTCGCCCAGCATCTCGGAAAGCATTTCGGCAAATTCAAACCCGTTATCAATATATGGCAAATACTGCCTGTAATGGTTGGTTAGTTCAATCCAGTTAACCCCGTGGTACTGCTTTGAGTAAAATCCCTTCTCAGTCCGAAGTACAACGTGGTTGAACATGCTTTCGCGCTCAGCGTACTTGTCCACAGCAATTTCTGCATCAACTGTAACCGTTTCGCGTTTTCCCTTTTCAACATCTACTTTGTATATTTTCCCGTCGGCCAGCAGAAAAAGGTTCTTCATTTCCTTATCCCATTCAAATGCCCCGGAGTTGGCATCCATCTCAATTTCCAGCTTTGCCTCCTTTGTTCGAAGCTTTAAGCTCCAGAGATTGTAACCTTTCTCAAAGCGGGCAAGGTAGTATAGGGTTTCGCCATCTTTCGAAAGAACGGCGTCGGCAACGGATGCCGAGTTAATGGTTAAACGGGCAAAGCGGTCGTTTAGGCCATTCCAGTCGAATTTCAACGTACTGTCCTTTTTAGGCTCATCGCTTTTTTTCTTTTTGCCCTTTTCGTCCTCCTTTTTCTTTGCTGCCTCTTTCGTTTCCTTTTCCTTATCCTCAATTGCTTTTAGCAAATCAAATTCATCCTTGCTAAGCTTAAACCTATCCCACGCATCGCGGGTGAAAAACATACTGTAAATATCGGACTGCCGATCGCCGCTATTGGCGTAGCTGCGCAACCCATCGCGGGTTGAGAACCATAGCATCTGCTTCCCGTTATTTACCCATTTAGGGCTATAATCCTCATAACCGCTTTGGGTTAAGTTGACGTACGGGGATTTACCATCGGCGGGTACAAGGACTACTTCGCCATTCGACATCACCGGGGAGTATTCAACCAGTAGCCATTTGCTATCGGGGCTCCAGGTAAAATACTGCCCACCATCACGCATGTAGTACAGCTCATTGGGAGTTAGCAGTGTGACTGTTTGTTTGGTTTCGATGTCCAATACTTTTAGAGTAGTTCTATTCTCGATAAAGGCCAACTTTTTGCCATCGGGCGACATTAATGGTTGATAGTTATCGTTTTGGTTGCTTACCAGTGCTTCTTCGTTTAGTAGGGTCGATGCGAAAAAGAAGGGTTCTACGTTCCGGACTTTGGATGTTTTGAATATTTGCCAGCGGCCATTGCGTTCGCTTGCATAAATCAATGATTTGCCATCGGGTGTAAAATTTACAAAGCGTTCCTGGGAGGGAGTGCTAGTTATGCGCTTTGTGAATTTCCCTTCAACCGATGAAACAAATACCTCGCCACGGGCAATAAAGGCAACCTCCTTACCATCGGGCGAAACGGACATTTCCCGGATGTTGTTACCTACATCAACCAGTTGCTCCCTGTTTTGCTGGTCTTCGCCATTTACTGTTATTTCAACCTTTTGGGGCTGCGCTCCTGCTGCAAGCGTGTAAATTTCGCCATCGAATCCATAGCAAAGCGTTTTATTCCTGCTTACGCTTAAAAACCTGACAGGGTATTTCTCATAGCCGGTAATTTGCTGTTTCTGATTTGGATTGGATAGCGAAAGTTTAAAGATGTTGAAATTGCCTTTCTCCTCGCTTAGGTAGTAAACACTGGTATTATCATCGGCTAAAACAGGATTTCGGTCTTCACCCTTAAAATTTGTAATCTGAATATGCTCCCCGTTCTTAGTATTATAAACCCAAATATCCCGGGCGATGGATGATTGGTGGTGTTTTCGCCACTCATTTTCGCCTCCTTTTTTATCGTGATAAATAAGGAAGCTGCCATCCGAAGCTACCTGAACTGCCTCTGCCGGCGTTGTAAGTACGAGCTCAACTCGTCCGCCGGTAGCGGGAACTGAGTAAAGTTCCGGCTGCGAGCTGGTTGGGAATTGCCGGTGGGTTGCCAAATCCTGCCGCGTGGCACCAAAGAGTACCAATTTATCATCGTTGCTGAAAGTATATGGCAGTTCATTGGCAGAATGAAAGGTTAACCGGGTAGGCTCTCCGCCGTTGGCGGCAACAACAAATACATCAAAATTTCCGTACCGGTTCGATGCAAAGGCAATTTTTTTGCTATCGTTACTCCAGACAGGCATGTAGTCGTATGCAGTATGGAAGGTTACCGGAGTTGCTATGCCGCCTTTTGCCGGAACAGTATAAATATCACCCCTGTATGTAAATGCAATTCTTTCGCCATCGGGCGAAATGGATGGGTAACGCAGCCATTTTGGATTTTCTTGTGCAAAGTTAACCAGCGATAAAATACTAATTAACGCGGTGGTAAGCATTCTTTTCATAATTTTTTATGGTTTTTTACAAGACAAAAGTTCTAAAAGTGCATAAACAAAAGTAGGCTATTTTAACTAAATCGGTTCCAACGGGTTTAATCAGGCAAAAATAATTTATGGCAATAATTGAATCAGGAATTGCATAACTCCCTAGTTTTTATTTATATTCACACCTAAATTTTCAATTACTATATTCCCCGTAAATGATTTCTTTTACAAATACTCAAATTGCCTTTGCCCACCTGTCCTCCAAAGAACTTTTGCGGGCCAAAAAACTCTTTACCATTATTTCAATGCCCCTTATTATGAGCGTTTGGCATTTTCTGCTAAGAATTGCCCCGAAGCTTGGAATTGACATTAGGCCATCGATATATAAACATTTTATTGGAGGAGAGTCGTTGGAGGAATGCAAGCCAATAGTGGAAAAACTTTGGAACTATAGAATTTACTCTATACCTTACCATTCCGTTGAAAGTGTGGAAAGTGATAGTAGCATACTCGAAAATTACAGGGAAATATACAACAATATACAGTTTTCCATAGGAAATCCCAAGATTGCATTTACTGTTTTTAGGCCTACCTGCATAATAAGCTCAAGGATACTGTGCTTAGTGTCCGAGAATGCCATGTTAAATAGCAAAGATGAACAGGAGTATAGCGAATTTAAGGGTAGGGTGGATGCGCTATGCGAGTTGTCGTATAACGGGAACAAACCTATTTTGATTGATGCTAAAGAGTCGTGGTACCAAAAGGCTATCGATGATTTGGTTGATGGTATGATGGCTAAGTACAATAAGAGCAGGGCAATTGTTTACCGGTCGTTCCAAATGTACCAGACCGGGGCACTTGAGAGAATTTTCAGGAGCCATCGGAACTCGCTGGAGGAAAATTACATTCTGGGAGCCGTAATAGTTAGGGGGGCTTATATGGGAAAAGAACGTAACCGGGCTGCTAAAATGAACTATAAATTGCCGATATACGATACGAAGGCGGAAACCGACAGGGCATTCAACGAAGCCGTTAAATTTGCCCTGTCTAATATTGACTCTATCTCGGTATTTTGTGGAACACACAACGAGGATAGTATAATCTACCTGATTTCGCTGATGGAAAGCTTAAGCATTGCAAAAAATGACGACCGTGTATTTTTTGCCCAGCTTTATGGAATGAGTAACAATATTAGCCTTAACTTAGCCGATGCAGGGTTCAACGTAGCGAAATATGTTCCGTACGGATCGCTATCCGACGTTTTACCCTACCTGATGCGAAGATCGCAGGATAATATATCGATACACGGGCAAACGGGCCGTGAGTTGAATTACATCAAAAAAGAGGTGCGACGACGGAGATACCATAGGGATGAATGACCCTGGATATGCCAGGAATAACCAGAACTTTTAAACCATTAACTTTTACAACGGTGAAGTTTGACAACGAAACAACAATTTACGGTATTCATAACATTAAGCTGGTAATGGCTATTATCGTTGTAATTTTTATTGTGCTGATGCTTATCACCTCGCTTCCCGAGTTTATTGAGCGTAACATTGGATTGTCAATGGGATGGGCACTGGGAATCGTAATTGGCGGCTACTTTCTTTTCTTTACCTACTTCATACTAAAAGGCACGGCGTACGTATCGTATAACGATGAGGGCAGCAAAATAATTATCCGAACATTCAAGATTCACCCTTTTGCCTCGCAAAAAATGTCGTTTGAAATACCCAAGGAGGAAATATACAGGATAACCGTTGAGAAAAGATTTCTGAGGGAGGAGCTGAATATTTACGTCAGAAAGGAAAACCGAATATCAAAGTATCCGTCAATATCTGTTGTGTCTATCATAAGGGAACAGAAAACAACGCTAATTCAGACACTCAGGGCATTTGCAGAAATAAAAGAGTAAAAACTTGAGAGATGCGGACCTCATATATAAAGTTGGCATTGAACTGATTCCCAGGGTGGGGAGTATCAATGCAAAGAAGTTGATTGCCTACTGCGGCGGAGCCGAAGCCGTTTTTAAGGAATCGAAAAGGAACCTCCTGAAAATACCTGGAATTGGAGAGAGTATTGCTTCCGAAGTTTTAAACCAGGCCGTGTTAACCAAAGCTGAAGCCGAAATCAGGTTTATTGAAAAATATGGGATAGAGGCTCTATACTATAATGATTCAAATTATCCCAACAGGCTAAAGCAGTGCGAGGATGGCCCCGTAATGCTATACGTAAAATCCAATAGTTCACCCGATTTTAACGCCGACAAGGTGATCAGCGTTGTTGGAACCCGTAAGGCTACACCCTACGGAAAGAACCTGTGCGATGAGTTGCTTGGGGGGCTTACGCGTAAAGGGTATAAACCAATAGTTGTTAGCGGGTTGGCCTACGGGATTGATGTTGCAGCCCATAGGGCCGCCATTAAGCTGCAGCTGCCAACCATCGCGGTTCTTGGGCATGGGTTGGATACAATATACCCCAGCCTTCACCGTAATGTGGCAAAGGATATTGTTGATAACGGCGCGTTGGTTACCGATTTTTTGTCGGGAACACCATTCGACCGTAACAACTTTCTGAGACGCAACAGGATTATTGCAGGCCTCTCCGATGCTACAATTGTGGTTGAGAGCGCCCTTGAGGGTGGAGCCCTGGTAACTGCCGATATAGCAAACTCATACAACCGCGAGGTGTTTGCCGTACCGGGCAATGTAAATTCAACCTATTCGCAAGGATGCAACCAGCTTATTAAGCAGAACAAGGCCTCTCTAATGGAATCCGCCGATGATATTGAGTTTTTACTTGGATGGAAACCGCAAAAGACCTCTCCAAAACAAACAGCGGTTAACCTTAACATTTTTTCGAATGAAGAGCAGCTAATCCTGAACTTTTTGAAGGAGAATGGGGCGGAAACCTTAGATATTATTTCGCTTAAAACCGGGTTGGCAGTATCAAAGCTGCTATCGATCCTACTCAACTTAGAGTTTGCGGGTGCAGTTACCAGCAAGCCCGGAAAGATATATGCCCTGAGCGCGTGAGTGGAACCTAAAATTTTAGCTATGGCAAAAAAGGAAAATCGCAGCAAAAAGCTAATCAACAACATTAACCGGGCCCAGAAATTTGTAACCCACGACGTATGGAGTACGCATATCGATGAACTTCCACCTAAGTTAAAGCTACCCTTCAAGTATTTAAGGGTTATACTGCTGGCTCTTCGGGGTTTTAACGAGGATAGGGTGCAAATAAAAGCATCGGCCCTTACGTACTATACGCTGATGTCAATAGTTCCTGTTTTTGCCATGGTATTTGGCATCGCCAAGGGATTTGGTTTTGATAAGTACCTGGAACAGCAAATTATGTCAAATTTTCAGGGCCAGGAGGAGGTACTTAATAGGGTAATTACTTTTGCCAGCTCCCTGCTGGAGCGAACCGGTGGGGGAATAATTGCAGGTGTTGGTATTGTCATGCTTTTTTGGTCGGTCATCAAAGTGCTTACCAGTATCGAGAAGGCGTTCAACGATATTTGGCAGATTGAGAAATCCAGAACTTTTACCCGAAAGTTTACCGACTACCTCTCAATCATACTCATTGCGCCTATACTGCTGATATCATCAAGCAGCATTCATATTTTTCTGGCAACGCAAATTACCTCGATTGCTGAAAAGAGCGAGCTGTTAAGTTACGTTAGCCCAATTCTTCTGTTCTCGTTGGAATTTCTCCCGTACCTGCTTGTATGGATTCTTTTTAGCTTTGTTTTTATAGCCATGCCCAACACAAAGGTCTCATATACCTCGGGTATTGTTGCCGGGGTAATTGCCGGAACCGGATTTGCAATTACTCAATGGGCATACATTTACCTGCAGGTTGGCGTTTCGAAGTATAACGCTATTTACGGAAGTTTTGCCGCTCTTCCGCTCTTCCTGATATGGCTTCAGACCAGCTGGCTGATAGTCCTATTTGGTGCCGAAATTTCATTTGCCTACCAGAATGTGGAAATGTACGAGTTTGAGAAGGAGACAAACCACATAAGCCATACTAACCGGAAAATTCTTTCCGTACTAATTTTAACCACTATCATCAGGCGCTTCAAAAATGCAGAGCAACCTTTAACCAGCCTTGAGCTTTCCAAGATGCTGTATATGCCACAAAGATTAATGAGAAATTTGCTTGACACAATGGTTGAATGCGGGTTAATATGCGAGGTGGTGCTTCAGGAATCGAAGAACAGCGCATACCAGCCCGCACAGCATATAGACCATCTTTCACTCGCATTTGTAGAGGAGAAGTTGGATAATCATGGATTTAGCATTGAGCCAGATTTGCCCGAAATGATACGTGTGAAAACTATCTGCGATAATTTTACCGCCAGCTACCGGAATATAACCAAGGAAACCTTGCTGGGCAACCTGTAAACAACTTAATGGTAATACATACCGCATTTAACGTGCGATATTTTAAAGATTTAACTTCCTTTTTAGGGTCAGTAATTTATCATTAATATCATTCTGCATTGTATTTATCCTTTTTATGGCACTTTCGTTTGCTTTGCTTATTAGTAATTCTATTCGCCGGGTAATTAAATCATAGTTGTCTAATAGCGTTATGGCTATTTCCCTGCCCTCGCTAATAAATTCTTTTGTGGCCGTTATTGGGGTTGTTTTTTCGTATTTTGTAGGATGTTTTAGCCCTTCCATCAAAACATACTTAATCCGTTTCCCCTGCGCCTGAAAGTAAAGGTTTATAAATGTTTCTACTCCAAATCTTATATCTCTAATATTGTCAAGGATTGGTAGTATATCCTTTTTCAGCAGTGCCCGCTCACCGGTTAAAGATTTAAAGGGGTTAATTCTATAATCAATTAAGGTTTCTGATGGCTGCCCCAAAACCATGTCGGCATTGTTATCAAGAATAGGTTTAAGCAGATTATCGAAGTGCTCTTTTCTAATATCTGAGACATCTGCATCAAAAAATAAATTTAGTTCATTCGTCGATTTTTCAACGCCATGTACCATAGCCCAACTTTTGCCCTTATTTGCTGATAATTTTTCATACCTGAATGAATACTCCTTTGCCAGTGCTGTCAAAATATTTTCAGTGCCATACGTTGAGCCATCGTCAAATACCATTATTTAGCTATCTGGATTGTATTTAAAACATGCCGC
>JBFXEO010000088.1:0-11083 GCA_050180015.1 Bacteroidales bacterium
CTTCCCGCAAAAATTAGTTCTCTACGCTTCCCGCTGCCTGTCAATTTCCTGGACGTAGTGCTGCGCGGCCTTGGCGGTGAAATTGTTCATTTCCTGAACCCTAAGCACACGCCACTCAAAAGGTGCCTCTATATGGATATGCAACGACCGGGGAATATCCCTGGTTATAGCAACTCCGCCTCTACCAAGTATAACCACATGACCTTTTGATGCCTCGGTACGGATTACGCCTTTAACGGTATTCTGAATTCTTCTGTCGCTTTTATAATATTTTGTTGACATCGATTGCAGAATATCATCGGCAATTCCTTTCCGCTTTGCCTCAAATACATAATCGATATCTTCTCTGGGGAGGCCTAACTTTTCAGCGGCAATTTTTTGAATTTGCTCCTTTGCAAGCCACCGCCAGGCATTTTCGTCCTTCCTCCTAAAGCTATCGTTTAGCTTTTGCACCAGCGCACAGGTAACCTGCGTTCCGGGGCATCCCATCTCCCGCGATACTGTAACCACAGGGCCAAGTTCGCGAACAGTATCGTTTACCTTTTTGTTCCTTTCAGATAAGTATCTAATCAGATCGAGTCCCATAATTACATTTATTTTGATTGACAATATTCAACGAAAACAACCAGTAATCAATCCTATTCACCCATAAATTTATGGGGAATTAATAGCAATGTCAACTTTTACGGTAAAAAACAGCGTGACGACTAGAAGTTATTTAGCCTCTTTCTCCGGGCCATATCAAAGCTAGTTGCTTTACAACGGGGTGCAAAACCTAGAGCGAACGATGAACTGTAAGCTAGTGTTGCGTACCATTTTTATTTAAAATTGTTTCCTGTTATTTTTCCATATAAGGCGGAGAAGCTTTTTTGTGTTTTTATCATTATAGCAGATGTTGTTGTTGGCAAAAGTCAATTGTTCAACTTGTTTCTTAGTTAATCCAAACACATTGTTTATTTGCGAGAATGATTTCCTATCTGAGGCCAAGGCTATGTATTCATTTAAATTTTTTTCTCTTAACTTTTCTATTTTCCCCGTCGCTTTACTGGCTTGTTTGTCTGTAGATTTTAGGAAACACGATATTTCTCTGCTCTCCCTAATTTGTAATTTGTTTAAGGTTTCTTCTTCGTATTTAATTGGAACAAATTCGATCATATGTTTTATCCAACTCATTGATAAATCTTTAGGTAAATATCCTTCTCTCATATAGAATAATTCCTCTGTGATCAGGCCCAAGTGATCCCTGATCAGTATGAGATGCTCGTCTTTTCCTCTATTTTCAATCCTATACCTTTGCTGGTTTCTTAGTATATTTCTGTGATCATCTATACATTTTTGGACTGTAGAAAAGCGTATTTCTTTTTTTTGAAATTTAATACTTAGTAGGCCTATAGTTACTACTATGAGGGTTATTATGCTAACGATCAAATCGCAAAAACCTGCAGGATCACAGTCGTACAATTCCTTTAGTGACATAATTTTTAGCTTTAGGTGGATTATTTAGTAGTCATTATGATTTTATGGTACCCCGGGCTGCGTTTGTTTATATGGCACACAACCAGTTAATATGGCGGAAAGAAGCCGTACAACAATTCCCTAATTTAACTTGGCGGCAGGAAGCGTAAAAAAGAACTTGCTCCCCCGGTTGACCTGGCTTTCGGCCCATATTTTCCCGCCATTCATGTTGATGAACTCTTTACATATTATTAAACCTAATCCAGTACCCCGCTCATCACGGGTTCCTAACGTTGAGCTAATCTGATTCCCAAATAGGTTTCCCATCATCTCGGGCTGGATTCCAACACCGGAATCCTCCACGCAAAGGGTAATTTTGTCCTCTTTTAGCGTTGACCAAATACAAATTCTATCGCCTTCGTTGCAAAACTTGATTGAGTTCGAAACAATGTTACGCAGCACAATCTCTATCATATCTTTATCGGCATTCACCGAGGTATTGTCGCTGAGCTTGGTCTCTATGGATATTCCTTTTTTTTTGGCACTTTCCTGTAGCACGGCAATACGCGAGGTAACCATACTGTTCAAATCAAAATTTACCGGATTAACCTTAGTGCCGTGCATCTGGTTTTTTGCCCAGGTAAGTAAGTTTTCCAACAACGAAGTGGTATGGTTGACGTTTATTGAAAGTTCGGCAATAATCAACTTAAAGCTTTCCTCTGTGAAATACCCCTCCTTGGCAATACTTAACATGTTAACAAGCGAAAAAAGCGGGCTTCGCAGATCGTGCGCTATGATAGAAAACATCTTATCCTTAATGGCATTCAACTCTCTGAGCTGATCGGCCTGCACGCTAATCTCCTCCTTCTGCCGCAATATCTCCGAGTTCTTTTCCTTGAGCAGCTCATTTGCTTTTCTCTTCTCGTTATAGGCATAAAAAATCACCAGGGCAAATAATAACGATATAACAATTAACCCAATGTAAACTCTTTGCAGTAAATGCTGATGTTTAAGCTGTGCATCCCTAAGCTGCATTTCGGCATTTAACAGTGCAATTTGCGTCTGCTGCTCATGGGTAATCCGTTTAACCTCTTTAAGAGTGTTATCCTTTTGAATAAGCGCCTGGTTTGTTTGTACCAACCGTTTATTGGCCACTTCATTTTCTTCGGAGATTTGCTGAACAGCTCTCCCGGCACTATCGACCATTGCCTTTGCTTTTTGCTCTTTTTCACGGAGTTCCTCTGCCTGCATTTTCTGGGAAACCATAGAAAAAAGATTAAAGTAGTGGGAGGTTTTTGTTTGGTCACCAGTTTTTTCGTATAGCTTACTCAGGTTCAGGTAACAATTCTTCAGCAACTTCTGATCCTTTATTTCCTGGGCAAGACCCTGAGCCTCGGTTAAACTTTTCTCGGCCAGGGCATAATCGTTTAGCTCAAGTTGCTCGCTGGACAGGTTAATCAGCGCCGATGCAATATCTGCCTTGCTATTTGCTCTTCGTGCTGTAGCCAGCGCTTCGGAAAAATACTCTGCTGCCACCTTATGGTTGCCCCTACAGGAATTTATCAATCCAAGATTTGTGCAAATAACTTTTACGCCATTTGAATTCCCTATTTTTCTTGCATTGGCTAAAGCGTTGGCAAAATTTGCCGTAGCATCGTCCAAATTATTCGAATCCCAGCTAAGGGTGGCAGCCCTGTTGAAGTAGTAAACAGCCTGATTAAAATCGCCCTTTTGTTCATACTCTAAAGCCAGGCTGGAAAGCTCCTTTACCTTTTGATTGGAGTCCTGTGAAAAAATATTGGAGTATGCCGATAAGAATATCGGTGGTAGTAGTAAAGCAAAACAAACCCGCCTACAGCGCATAACCCAGTTAAAGTTAAATTGTAACGAAATTAGTAAATTCTTTATTAATACCAACCAAGCAGGATGGTAAAAACGATTCGAACTTTAAACATCACCAAGTATTTGAACACTTTTGAAATATTAACGTTAACCCACCAAGAATTAGTAGTAGCATGTACATAAAATGTATTGATATCAATTCAGGTTTTCGGCATATTTTGCTTTACATTGAGGAGGAATTGGAATTAACCGGGGGTACCAAATTGTTCCGTCATGTTTCCCTAAACTTTTTAGCTGACTGCACCGAACTCGAAACCTCGATCCTGAATTCTTTTAACCTTTCCTCAGCGGCAAGCATCCAACATTACTTAAAGCTAATTAAACAAAATGCAAGTTACCCGTAAAATTTATCCGGTTACAGGAATGTCCTGCGCCAGCTGTGCCATTAGTGTCGAAAGTATGGTTAAAAGTCAGCCGGGAGTTATAGATGCTGGCGTTAATTTCGCCAACAGTACGGTTTGGGTAAATTTCAACGCCAAGGAGGTATCCGAAATAACGCTCAGAGATGCGGTTCGGACTATAGGTTACGATTTAATTATTGACGCAGACAACCTGCAGCAAACCATCGAAACTCAAAAATCGAATTACCAGCACCAGCTCCGGAGCAGAACAATTCTATCCGCCGCATTCTCAATTCCCCTTGTGGCCTTGGGGATGTTTTTCATGGATTGGCATTACTCTACATGGATATCGATGCTAATTGCAACACCTGTCGTATTTTGGTTCGGCCGAAGTTTTTTCATCAACGCTTACAGGCAAACCGTACATTTCAGGGCCAACATGGATTCCCTGGTAGCCCTTAGCACATCCATTGCATATATTTTTAGCGTTTTCAACACCATTTACCCGGAATTTTGGACTCGTCGGGGTTTGCAAGCCCATGTTTACTTTGAATCTGCATCGGTAATAATTACTTTTATCCTTCTGGGCAAATGGCTGGAGGAGCGGGCGAAAGGAAAAACCTCATCATCAATAAAAAAATTGATGGGGCTTCAGCCCGACAAGGCATGGTTGGTACGAGAGAACAGAATAGTTGAAACTCCAATCAATCAAATTGTTCAGGGAGATACCCTGCTGATTAAGCCTGGCGCACGTATCCCCGTGGATGGAACTGTAGCCGATGGCAGCAGCTGGCTTGACGAAAGCACTATCACCGGCGAACCCCTACCCGTTGAGAAGAACCAAGGCAAAAAGGTTTGGGCCGGAACCCTAAACCAGCGCGGAAGCCTTAAAATTGTTGCCGAACAAATTGGATCCGAAACAATTCTCGGTAAAATCATCAGAACCGTTGATGAAGCCCAGAACAGCAAAGCTCCGGTTCAAAAACTAACCGACAGGATTGCCGGAGTATTCGTCCCCGCAGTTATGGCCATATCAATCTTAACCTTACTGCTTTGGACATTTTTAGGTGGCAACGAAGGCTTTTTCCGGGGGTTGCTTGCCATGGTAACCGTACTTGCCGTTGCCTGTCCCTGCGCGCTGGGGCTTGCCACGCCAACCGCTATAATTGTTGGTGTAGGCAAAGCTGCCGAGTATAATATCCTTATCCGCGATGCCGAAAGTTTAGAGTTGGCCCATAGAATAAATCATGTGATATTTGATAAAACAGGCACTTTAACCAAAGGATTACCAGCCGTTCAGCACATTCAGTGGTTTACTGACAGCATGGAGTACAGGCAAATATTAAAGCTGATTGAAGTAAAATCTGACCATCCGCTGGCCGATTCAATTGTAAGATACCTCAGCGACACGGAGTTAAGTCAACTCGAACCAACCGCCTATGAAAATAAAGCCGGACTCGGGGTAATGGCGGTTTTTAACACCAACAACTACTATGTAGGAAGTTACACCTACATGCGTTCCGGCGGTGTTGCGCTACCAGAATCGGCCATTGGCCAGGCAACCAAGCTTGAAATGGACGCCTGTAGTATTGTTTACTTTGCCAAAAACAACAACCTTATAGCGCTGATTGCCATTTCCGATGAAATAAAACCAACAACCAAACAGGCCATAAACGACCTAAAAAGTAAAAAAATAACCGTGGAAATGCTTACCGGAGACTCTGCTCTAACGGCCAGCGTTATAGCGCAAAACGTGGGTATAACCAATTTTGATGCACAAATTTTACCCTCTCAGAAAGCAGCAGTAGTAAAGCGGATAAAAGCATCAGGAAAAGTTGTTGCAATGGTAGGCGATGGCATAAACGATACGGAAGCGCTGGCGGTTGCCGACGTTAGCATAGCAATGGGCAAAGGTTCGGATATCGCCATGGATGTTGCCAAGGTAACAATTATCAACTCTGACTTAACAATGGTCTCAAAAACTATTGAAATATCGAAAAGAACAATTACAACCATTCACCAGAACCTATTCTGGGCCTTTATCTACAACGTTATCGGGATTCCCATTGCAGCAGGAATTCTCTACCCATTCTTCGGGTTTACCTTTGATCCCATGATTGCCGGTATTGCCATGGCAATGAGCTCTGTATCGGTAGTTGCAAACAGCCTGCGGCTTAAAAGAGTAAAACTATAGGAAAAATATCTACTTGATGCAGTACGATTTAATTTTATTGCTGAAATTATCCATTATATACCGAAACCAGTAAGTATAATCCCCGGGGCTTGATTTAATTTGATGGTAAAGATTTTCCGGATTTTCCCATTTCCACTCCGAAACCTCGGTTGGGTTTGGACGGGGAATTCCATCAAAAAACCCACAGTAAACATGATCTATCTCGTTCTCAATTAATCCATGATCAAAATTTACCGTGTAGTGGAATGTAAATAAATGCGCCAAATTGCAGGAAATACCCATCTCGTAATCCAGCCGGTTATTTACGGCATCTTCCATCGAAAAATTTTGGGGTAAATGGCTACAGCAGGCATTTGTCCACAATCCCGGTGAATGGTATTTATCGCTGGCCCTACGATGAATCAGCATTTCCCTTTGGGAATTAAATATGAATACCGAGAATGCCCGATGTAATAGCCCGTTAGCGTGAACATCCAACTTATCGGCAAAAGCAGTAACTACATCATCCTGATTTACCAATGCAATTAGATCGCCCATAGAGTTTATCCGATAAAAGTTCCGGCGTTAAACTCGTCGAATGCCTGCCGAAGTTCATCGTCCGTATTCATAACAATAGGGCCACGCCACGCTATTGGTTCATTTATAGGTTGTCCGCCAAATACAAGAAAACTTGCCCCGTCGGCACCCGCTTTCAACTGTAGTATCCTTCCCTGATGGAGAATTACACCTTCCATGCTACGGATGGGGTGTTCATAATCGGGAATTGTTATTGACCCATCGTAAACATAAATGCAATACCGGTAATCGATATTTACCGACTCATCCAGCGTTGAATCGGGCCAAAGTTTCACATCAAAATAATCTACTCCCACATGGAGGTTAGGTACTCCGCCCTGTTTTTTCCGGTACCTACCGGCAATCACCTTTACCTTTGACCCCGGAGTTTCAACCACCGGAATGCTGGCCGACTTAATATCCCGGTAGCTGGGCGGAAACATTTTGCGCTCCCTCGGCAGGTTAACCCACAGCTGAAAACCGTACATCAACCCCTCGGTTGGCTTCGGCATTTCCTGATGAATAATCCCTTTCCCGGCCGTCATCCATTGCACATCGCCCGGACCAATTAATCCCCTATTGCCCAAGCTATCGGAATGCTCCACCTCGCCCTGTATCATATATGTTACTGTTTCAATGCCACGATGTGGGTGCCACGGAAAACCAGCCACATAATCGTCAGGGTTTTCGGAGCCAAAATGATCGAGCAGCAAGAATGGATCAGCTTCGTAACGGGTTTCAAAATCAAAAATCCTGCGAAGCTTAACGCCCGCACCTTCAACCACGGGCCTTGCCCGAACTATTTTTTTTACTTTCGAAAGCATAGCATTATGTTACAATTCATCAAATAAGTTTAACGTTTCTCAACCTCAAATATTGCAAACGTAAAACGTATCAAACCATTATGGTTAAAAAATTGCACTACTAAATTAAAACAAAATAGGAGTAAAACATCTCGTTTTTAAAATAATTAACAGTTTTCGTGGCCAATTGTTAATTAAAAGTTTGCAAGGTTGACCATAGATTATTCCATTTCTTACTACTTTTATCGGAATTTAAGGAATACCGATATGACTAGAACAAGAGCAGCTATTCTTATAATTTTAAATACCCTTTTTATTGTCAACCTTACCCTTGGACAGGAAACTAAAATTTACACCGAACCCGATGCTACCTTCCGAAAAGCCTTTGATTTATACCAGAAGGAAATGTATGCCGGGGCACAGAAACTTTTTGAACAGTATATTGAAGCTTCCAACAAAAGCGTAAATCACCTGAACACCGAGGCCGAGTTCTACCGGGCAATGTGCGCCATAGAGCTAGACAATAACGATGCCGAGTACCTCATCGGAACATTTATAAATAACCATCCCGAAAGTCAAAAAATTGACCTGGCCCACTTTGCCATGGGGAAAATGCAGTATCAGCAAAAGAAATACCCCAATTCTATTTACTGGTTGCAGAAGATTGACAAAAACGGGATTAGCAGAGAAAAACAGTACGAAATGCAGTTCATGCTGGGCTACTGTTACTTTATGGCCAACGATCTTGAAGCTGCCAACAAATGGTTTTACCAGGTAAAAGATGTAGATAACAAATTTGCAGCCCCGGCAACCTACTACTACTCTCACATCGCATACCTACAAGGCAAATACGCCACGGCCCTCAAGGGCTTTGAAAAATTAAATTCCGACCCAACATTTGCTCCCATCGTTCCCTTCTATATTTCCCAAATATACTACCTACAGGGAGACTTCAAAAAAGTAGTGGACTACTCTCCGCCGTTACTTAAAGACAATACAACCAAGCGTACCCCTGAGATTGCCCGCATAATTGGCGATTCTTACTTTAAGCTAAAACAGTACGATAGCGCCCTCTTTTACCTGGGAAAATACGCCGATAAAACGCCCCAGCTTAGCCGCGACGATTACTACTTAGTAGGATTTGCCTACTACAAAAATCGAAAATACGACGAGGCTGCCGGTCACCTCGAAAGAGTTTCCACATCGGAAGACTCAATCAGCCAAAACGCATATTACCACCTAGCCGATTGTTACCTGCAGCTAAATGATAAGGCCAAGGCCCGGCAAGCATTCGGTATGGCATCTAAACTCGATTTCGACGGAATTATAAAGGAAGATGCCCTATTCAACTTTGCCAAAATTACCTACGAGCAACTTTACGCCCCATTCAACGAAGCAATTGAAGCATTCCAAAAGTACATTGAACTGTACCCCAACACACCGAGAACCGATGAGGCCTACAACTTCTTAACCCTAGCCTACCTGAACACAAAGAATTACAAGGAGGCAGTGGAATCACTCAATAAAATAAAAAACAAGGATGCCACCATAAAAGCAGCCTACCAAAAAGCAGCACACTTCAGGGCTTTGGAGCTGTTCCAGAACATAAACTTTAACGAAGCGGTTGATATGTTTAACCTATCGCTGCAATACTCAGCCTACAACCAGAGCATTGCAGCACAATCGCTCTACTGGCAGGCCGAGGCGTACTACAGGCTCGAAAATTTCTCAAAAGCAGCCGAAGGGTATAACCGCTTTATTCTAACCCCCGGGGCCTTTAACCTCCCTGAATACAACATGGCGCATTACAACCTGGGATACTGCCAGTTTAAGCTGAAAAATTACGACGAGGCCATTGTCTGGTTCCGAAAATTTACCTCGCTCTGTAACAACGAGAAAACAGTGCACGTTGGCGATGCCTACAACAGAATTGGCGATTCTTTCTTTATTCAGCGTAAGTACTGGGCGGCCATAGACTACTACGATCAATCAATATCAGTTAACACCATCGATGCCGATTACGCTGCTTTTCAGCGCGGATTCTGCTTAGGATTGGTAGAACGGCCCCAGAAAAAAATAGAATCGCTACAGAACCTGCTCAAAAGTTACCCGAGCTCCAGCTACGTTGATGACGCCATTTTTGAACTGGCCGAAAGCTACATGGTTATGAACCAAACCAGCGATGCAAAAGGTTACTACCAAAAAATTGAGCGAAACTATACCGGCAGCAGCTACTACGTTAAAGCCCTGGTGCAACTCGGACTAATTTACAACAACACGGAAAACCCCGACAGTGCAATGCAATACTATAAGCGCGTTGTTGAAGGGTATCCGGGAACATTGGAGGCAAAAAATGCTTTGATCGGCATAAGAAATATTTACGTTGATAAGGGCGATGCCCCGGCATACTTTGAGTATGCCTCAAAGTTAGGTAGTATTGCCAACATGAGCGTAGCCGAAAAAGATTCTTTGACCTACATGGCTGCCGAAAAACTTTACATAAACGGCGATTGCGAAAAATCCAACCAAGCCTTTACGGGTTACCTGAGAGATTTTCCACAGGGAAACTTCCTAATGCACTCGTACTACTATCTCGGAGATTGCTACAACAGGCTAAACAATACCGATGCTGCCATGGAGGCATTTAGCAAGGTTATTGCTATGCCCAAGAATAATTTCACCGAGCAAAGCTTGCTCCAGCTCGGAAAAATATACTTTGACCGGGCGATGTATGAAGATTGTTACCAAACATACGATAAGCTGGAGTCTGTTGCCGAACTAAAAACATCGCTACTCGAAGCCAGAATAGGTAAGCTCAGGAGCGCATACATGCTAAAAAATTACAGGGATATTCCTCCAATTGCCAGCAGCGTTTTGTCAAACGAGAAACTTCCTGTTGAAATTGAGCTCGAAACAAGGTTCAAACTCGGCCAGGCATTACAGGAACTAGGCAATGCCGATGATGCCCTCATCGAATTCGCCAAGGTTGCAGCAAACGTGAAAACAAAGGAAGGTGCTGAATCAAAATACATGGTGGCCAAAATTTACCTTCAAAAAGGCGATCTCAAAAAAGCCGAGGCAGAGGTTTTTGCTTTCGCCGAAAAGAACACACCCCACCAGTATTGGCTTGCCAAGAGCTTTATACTGCTAGCCGATGTTTACATACAGCAGGATGATTTCTTTCAGGCAAAGGCCACCCTGCAAAGCGTTATCGATGGGTACTCCATTACTGATGACGGCATAATTGATGGGGCTACAGATAAACTCAACCAGCTTGTAAAGATTGAAAAAGGCAAGCAGACAAAGCAAACCAACGACAATTTAAGCATTGATGTAAAGTAATTATTATAAAGCAATCAAACCATGCATACCAAAAGGAAATCCATAGCAAGCCCACATATACTTTTACTCCTTGTAATACTCTTATGCAACCAGGCAATTAAAGCACAGGGTCAAGACTTGAAAAAAGAAGTGCAGGTAGTCCGCCCTTACGAGCCTTCCATTTCCGATGCCTATAAAATAAACCTTCAGCCCAACATCGACGATACCATCAGGGTAAATCCAAACTTTAAATACTCCATACTACAACGTCCAATTAACACCTACTTTACACCATCACCCATTTCTGCTGCACGAATGCTTCCGCAACCATTGGCAGACCTCCGCCCGGCATTCGTTAGGGTTGGTTTTGGCAACTACTCCATGCCACTCCTAGAGGCATACTACAACAGCAACCGAGACCCAAACTACATGTACGGGGTTTGGGCTCAGCATAACTCATCGGTAGGCAAAGTAAAACTTGAAAACGACAAAAAGGTTGATGCCGACTTCGG
>JBFXEO010000089.1:0-11028 GCA_050180015.1 Bacteroidales bacterium
ACCGCCATCCTCTCGTCCTCAATCTTCATGTTGATTGCCTTGATGTAGGCACGGGCCGTTGGAGAAAAAACGGAGGCGTAAACCAGCTTTATGGCATTCATTAGATCCTGCAGCCTAACCGCTCTATCGGAATTTGAATTAGGGATCATGTAGGTCTCGAAAATACCGGCAAACGGCTGCATGATGGAATCCTCCAGCATTCCCGAAGAGCGTACGGCCAGTGGCCGATGGTAAATTTGCAGCAGCCTGTCGAGCCGAAGCTGTAGCTGATCGGAAAGCTCCGCATTAAGGAAAAGATGCTGCACTTCCTCGTAGCCGCTAGCGGCAAAAACTTTTTCGTAAAGGTCATTCCTTTCCATAAAACACTCGTACTCGTTGGTTCCAATGATTGATGTACGCGGTGTTCTCAGGTTAATATTGGGTGTGTACTGCGTAATATCAAAAGTATAAATTAACGTGTTGATGAAAGCCAGGCCACGGCCCTTACCCCCAATGGATCCATCGGCCAGGCTAACAATATTGCTTTCGTCCACCTCCCAGTCCGTTTCAAAGCCCACAATTTTACCCCTACGCTTTTCCTGCCGGTACTTTTTCAACGTGTAAAGAAGGTATTCCCTGATTTCCGTGGGATTAGAAAAATCGTCAATTTTGGAGGGGTGTATTATGCGGGCCACCTGTATCTCGCCGCGGGCCGATAGCCACATAGAAAAGTGGTTTTTCTGGGCATGGAACAGAAGGCTCTCGTCCGGAATAATTCTCAACGCACGTTCAAATTCCTCCATGGTTGCTGCGGCTGCAATGGGGTTGCCCGACTCATCTTTAAAAATAAAATCGCCAAACCCCAGGTAATTGCTAAGAAAATTTTTGATCTCCTGTGTTAAGCTCTCCGAATTTTTATTCAGGAACGAAACCTTAAGCTTAAATGCAATTTCTTCGTTCGATTTATCGTATGATTGTAGTATTACCGGCAGGTTTGGCAGCGCCTTACGAACATGCTCCACCAGCATAACCCCTCCGTTGCTGTCGAGGACACCGTTGCAGAAAAACTCCACATCGGAAATAAGGCATAGCATAAAGTTCTTGTACCGGTTGAAAAGCTCCAGGGCTTCCTCGTAGCTGCCTGCAAGCAATATTTTGGGACGGATCCTAATCCTGAGCACCTTGTAGAGGTCGTCGGTACTAACGTCCTCTATCACCCTTTTTGTTTGATCCAACACGCTGCCGTATAGTAAAGGCAAATAGCGCGAGTAATACTTGGGTGAATCTTCGACCAAAAGAATTACACGGGTTAAACCAACACGGGTATCGTTTTCCATGTTAACCTTGTCCTCCAGCAACTTTATCATCGAGAAGAATATCTTGGGCTCGCCATTCCATACAAAAACCCTGTCGATTCCGGCAATGGAGCGAGGGTTTTTCTCCATCTCGTTCACAATATTGCTGTTATTTACAAGGAGGTATAATGGAATGTGCGGGTAATCGGTTTTAATTCTGGTTGCCATCTTCAGGGGGCTTACCGTATCGGCGCCCATCATAATAATAATCATATTAAAGTAACGCTCCTCCAGCTTCTCCAATGCCTCATCGAGGCTGGAGACACCAGTAATCCTGGGGACGCTGGAAAGGCTCAACTTTGCATATTCGCCCAAAATATTATCGGTCAACCTATCCTCACGCTCAATGCTATAAGCATCGTATAGCGTTGAAATCAGCAGTATTTCCTGAACTTTAAATGGCATCAAATCATGGTAAATATCCCTATCGGCGTTATGCTGGTTAATAAAACTTTGCAGCAGGCGTTTTGTGTGGGGTATTTCATCGGTAAACTTTTTTTTCGTTGGGATTTTAATCTCCTTAATAATATCGCGCCCCTTAATACTGTTGATATATCCAACCAGAATATTGGCTAGGTTATTTATTAAATCACGCTCCTCCTTCAGGAATGGGCCTTCATGCTCTTTATGGAACTCACGGGTGTAAAAAATCTCTATTGCCCCGTAGTTGCCATCTATAGACTCAAACCCCTGCCGTTGGCACCAGGGTGTTTCCTTAAAACCAACCGTTTGAAATTCGTACTTACCGTACTTTACCCGGGCTACAGTATATTCAGGATACTGCCATGCGTCGGGGAGTATCAGGCACAGCTGGTGCAGCGTTTCTGGAATGGGTTTTGCCTCCTTAATAATGGAGATGACATTGTTGATAGCGGCTAGCTCTTTTAATCTTTCCTTGTTCTGTGCAAGCAGGCGGAAAAATTCCTCGGGGTTCGAATTTTGTTCCATGAAGTCACGGTTAAAAATTATACGGCGAAAAGTTAAAACTTATTTTGGCTTATAGCCTACGAGTAAATGTAATAAAAACCATCAATGGCAAAATACTGTTAATTGACGCTCAGCCCGTCCCGCTTGGCGCATACATCGGGTCAAACCTTTTCAAGTTATACCTAAAAATACTCATTATCAACCAACAGACAGCAAAATACGCAAAACACGGAGAAGCCCTAAGCAATACCCCTATACCGTATTTCCGTAAATAGCTGTTTTTAATCAGAATATGAATAATCCATTATAATTTGATATAATTTGGGCCTGAAATAACACTATTTTTTAGTTAACCAACTTAAATTATTCCGATATGAAAAACATGGCACTTCAAGAGAAAGTAAACACCTTTATGGCAACCCTAGTGGCAAAGAATCCAGCAGAACCTGAATTCCATCAAGCTGCAAGAGAGGTTATTGAAAGTATAATGCCCTACATTGAAGAGCATCCCATTTACGCCGATGAGCGTATCTTGGAACGTATCACCGAGCCCGAAAGAGTATTAATATTCCGCGTTCCTTGGATCGACGATAAGGGTAACATTCAAGTAAATAGGGGTTACCGTATTGAAATGAACAGCGCCATTGGCCCATACAAAGGCGGTTTACGTTTCCACCCAACGGTAACTCTTGGCGTACTAAAATTCTTAGCATTTGAGCAAGTTTTCAAAAACAGCTTAACCTCACTTCCCATGGGCGGGGGTAAAGGTGGCTCCGATTTCGATCCTAAAGGAAAGAGTGACAAGGAAGTTATGCGTTTTTGCCAAAGTTTCATGACGGAACTTTGCCGCCACATTGGTCCCGATACCGACGTTCCTGCTGGCGATATAGGTGTTGGTGGCCGTGAAATTGGATTCATGTTTGGCCAGTACAAACGGATCCGCAACGAGTTTACCGGTGTTTTAACCGGTAAAGGACTAAAATGGGGTGGTTCATTGATTCGCCCCGAAGCTACCGGTTACGGCAATGTTTACTTTGCCCAGGAAATGCTGAAAACCCGTGGCGAAAGCTTCAAAGGCAAAATTGTAACTGTTTCCGGTTCCGGTAACGTTGCCCAATATACCGTTGAAAAAGTAAATGAACTTGGCGGAAAGGTTGTTACGCTATCCGACTCCGAAGGCTTTATTTACGATCCCAAAGGAATTGACAAAGAAAAGCTGGATTTTGTAATGTGGCTAAAGAACGAAAAGCGTGGACGCATTAAGGAGTATGCCGAGAAGTATGGCTGCGATTTCTTCCCGTCAGAACGTCCCTGGGGAATTAAATGCGACATTGCATTACCTTCTGCTACACAAAACGAAATTAATGGTGAGGAAGCCAAAACATTGGTTCGCAATGGCTGTATATGCGTATCCGAGGGGGCCAATATGCCTTCAACTCCAGAGGCCGTTGATGTTTACCTAAACGCTAAAATACTCTACGGCCCAGGTAAGGCTGCCAATGCTGGTGGAGTTGCAACATCTGGCCTGGAAATGTCACAAAACTCGCTACGCTTATCGTGGACACGCGAAGAGGTTGACCAGCGTTTACACCAAATTATGGTTAACATTCACGAAACATGTAAGAAGTACGGAACCCAACCCGACGGGTTTATCAACTACGTTGATGGTGCTAACATTGGCGGATTTGTTAAAGTTGCCGATTCAATGATTGCTCAGGGAGCCGTTTAAAGTACATCGCTTGTTTTTTAGCTAAGGGTGATTTCTATTGAATAATCATGGAACAAGAAATAATGAATACGGGGGTAAACCCTTCTAAAACCGTAATTCACCTTGTTCGAGGTTCAAGAGTTATCACCCTTAAGTTTTTTTAAACCAACCCATTTTACTTTTTCATATTTTTCAGCATATATTGAAATATCTATATAAAAAAATGCTTTTTTTGTAAGTGAATAGTTGATTGTTTATCAACAAAGCAACACTTCTATTAATCAAGTAATTAACCTCTGCGATGCGAATACAGAGAATTAGCAACAATACATCCGTTGAAACAATTGATGGCGAAGTTGACCTATCCCTCATTATGCCGTTAATTGAAAAATACCGCGGCAAAAGGGGAATTTTGATCCCGCTGCTACAGGGGGTTCAATCAACTTATGGGTATATACCACGCTCAGCATTCAAGCTCCTTTCAAAAGAAACCGGGTTAACCATGAGTGACATGTACGGAGTTGCAACATTTTACGCACAGTTTAGGCTAAAACCGGTTGGCAAAAACGTTGTTAAGGTGTGCCATGGAACAGCTTGCCACGTTCAGGGCGCCGATGCCATATCAACCGCAATCAAAGATGCATTGGGCGTTGATGATGGCGGGACAACAACCGACAGGCTGTTTACCCTTGAAACAGTTGCATGTCTTGGGTGCTGCTCCCTTGCCCCGGTAATGATGGTTGGCGAGGAAACATACGGCAAGTTAACCGGAGCCTCCGCCGTGAAAATAATCAAGGAAATTCGAATTCGGGAAAGCCAAAATAAATAGCTTATAGCTGCTCGTTGAAAGTCGATCGTGAAGAATACCTCCCTTTAACTTTTAACCTTTAACTCATCACTTATTATGACACAAACAAAGGTAATCGTTGGACTCGGTAGCTGCGGAATAGCAGCGGGGGCCAATAAGGTTTACAGCAAAATAAAAGCCCTACGCGAAGCCGAAAATCTTGATTTCGAACTCGCAAAAACAAGCTGTATCGGAATGTGTTTCCGCGAACCGCTTGTGGAAATTGTGGACGATAATGGTTCAATGATATACGGTGATGTTGATGAGGATAAAGCCATTGAAATTATCCAGCAACACGTTATAGGGCAAAACCCCATCAAGGAGTATGTGGTAAAGACCGATTTATTTACCACTCCAGATAGGGACTATTTTGACGGACAGGTTAAAATTGCCCTTAGAAATTGCGGGTACATCGACCCTGAAAATATTCATGAATATGAAATGCGTGGCGGCTATAATGCCATAAAAAAAATAGCAAACCAAAAAATTTCACCCGATGTGGTAATTCAAACCATTATAGATTCTGGGTTACGTGGCCGCGGTGGCGCAGGATTTACAACAGGAATGAAATGGCGTTTTGCCCATGCCAGCAAGTCAGACGAAAAGTACATTATATGCAATGCTGACGAGGGTGATCCAGGTGCTTTCATGGATCGCTCGCTGCTTGAGGGTGACCCACATGCAGTTATCGAGGGAATGATTATAGGTGCTTATGCCATTGGTGCTACAGATGGCGTTATATATTGCCGTGCCGAGTATCCGCTTGCCATTAAAAGATTACATATTGCCTTAACCCAAGCGCATGAGCATGGTTACCTGGGCAATAACATACTTGGTATAGAGGGGTTTAATCTTGATATTCACATTAAGGAAGGTGCAGGTGCATTTGTTTGCGGCGAGGAAACTGCATTAATGGCTTCCATTGAGGGGAAACGGGGAATGCCCACCAAACGGCCACCGTTCCCTGCGGAATCGGGACTTTGGCGTAAACCATCAAACATCAACAACGTTGAAACGTTTGCCAACGTGTCGTACATTGTCAGTCATGGGGCGGAATCGTTCAACAAATACGGAACCGAAAAAAGTAAGGGCACTAAGGTTTTTGCCCTTACAGGCAAAATTAAGCATGGCGGGTTGGTTGAAGTTCCTATGGGAATGAGCCTACACGATATTATATTTAAACTTGGCGGTGGAATTCAAAACGACAAAAGATTCAAAGCCGTTCAACTTGGAGGACCTTCGGGCGGATGTATTCCCGAACATCTCATTCATATTCAGGTTGACTACGATCAGGTAAATGCTACCGGAGCAATTATGGGTTCTGGCGGTATGGTTGTAATGGACGAAACAACCTGCATGGTTGATGTTGCACGATTTTTTCTCGATTTCACACAGAAGGAATCGTGGGGGAAATGTACTTTCTGCCGTATCGGATCGAAAAGAATGCTTGAGATACTTACCCGCATTACCCAAGGCGAAGGCCAAGAAAACGATATCGAGAAGCTGGAGGAACTTGCCCTCCAGGTTAGGGACAGTTCGCTCTGCGGATTGGGACAAACTGCACCAAATCCGGTGCTTACCACCATCAAGTATTTCCGCCACGAGTACGAGGCACACATCCGCGACAAGAAATGCCCGGCTCACAGCTGCAAAAAGCTGCTTACATACGAGATTGATCCCAGCAAGTGTACCGGTTGTACTGTATGCGCAGTGAAATGCCCGGTGAAGGCAATTGATGGCGAACGTAAAAAAGTACACCATATCAATCAGGAGATATGTATCCGTTGCGGCGATTGCTATTCAAACTGCCGATTTGATGCAATAACAAAGAATTAGAATTCAGGAGTCGGCATTCAGAATAAAGAATTTTTAAAAGCACAAACTCCTCCAGCCTAAAAACCAAACACTAAAAACCAAACACTGTTTTCAAAATGAGCGAACAGGTAAATATAGTTCTAAACGGAATAAATACAACAGCCAACAAGGGCGAATATATACTGGGTGTTGCCCGTAAGCATGGAATCGAAATTCCAACATTATGCCACGATCCCCGGTTGGAACCATTCTCATCGTGCTACGTTTGCGTTGTAGAAATTGAAGGTCAACGTAATCTTCAGCCATCGTGCTCCACAAGAGTAATGGAAGGAATGAAGATTAATACCGATAATGACAGGGTTCACAAGGCTCGTAAAACCGCATTGGATTTAATAATGAGCAATCACTATGCCGATTGCTCAGCTCCTTGCCGTGAGCGTTGCCCTGCAGGCGTTGATGTTCAGGGCTATATTTCGCTAATTGAGAAGGGACTTTACCCCGAAGCTATTGGTGTAATAAAGCAGGCCAATCCATTGCCGGCAATCTGCGGTAGGGTTTGCGTCCGTCCCTGCGAGGCTGCATGTCGCAGAAATTATATGGACGAAGGTACCGGCGTTGGGATTGATTACCTAAAACGTTATGCAGCCGATCGTGATTTGGAATCGAAAAATCATTACAAACCCAAAGTTGCCCCATCAACAGGTAAAAAGGTTGCCATAATTGGAGCTGGCCCCGGTGGACTTTCAGCAGCGTATTTCCTTCAACAAAAAGGACACCAATGCGATATTTTTGAAGCGCAGGCACACGCCGGGGGTTGGTTGCGTTACGGAATTCCCGAATACCGTTTGCCCAACGATTTGCTCGACAAAGAAATATCAACCATCACCGAACTTGGGGTGAACATTTACTACAACCAGAAGTTAGGTGATAATTTAAGTTACAAGAGGATAGTCAAAGAGTACGATGCAATGATTCTCACCATAGGCTCACAGCGCGGCTCATTGCTTGGTACCGAGGGAGAAGATGCCGATGGAGTTTTTTCGGGAATCGACTTTTTACGCAACATGGAAGTTACAGGGCAACGGTACAATTTTAAAGGGAAACGTATTGCCGTGGTGGGTGGTGGAAACACTGCCATGGATTGCTGCCGAACATCAATCCGTTGCGGGAGTACCGATGTAAAAGTTATTTACCGCCGCACAGAGGCTGAAATGCCTGCAAATCCGATAGAAATACACGAATCAAAACTTGAGGGTGTTGAGTATAACTTCCTTACAGCCCCTGTAAGGGTAAACAAGGATGCCAATGGCAAGTTAAAATCCATGACCCTAATCCGCATGGAACTTGGCGAGCCCGATGCATCGGGTCGTCGGAGGCCAGTTCCCGTTGAAGGTTCAGAATACGACATGGAATTCGATTACATTCTGGCAGCAATTGGGCAAAAAACTGAAATTAATTTCCTTGATGATGTAAATAAACATGCAAAATCGGGAGAACTAAAAGCCACCAAATGGGGTGATATTGAGGCAAACAAGCAAACCCTGCAAACAGATATTCCGTCGGTATTTGCTGCTGGCGATGGTGTAACAGGCCCTGCAACAATTATTGAAGCCGTAGCCCAGGCAAAATTGGCATCGCACAGCTGCCACCTATACCTGATGAACCAGGAAGTTGTTCCGCCCAAAAAAGAGTTTCTCAGCAAAAAAGACAATTTCCATAAGTTCAACCAAAGCGACTTTGTTACACGCTATCAGAATCAAGTACGCGAAGAAATGCCAGTGCTGGCCGCCGATGGTCGTAGAAACTTCAACGAAGTTGAACTCGGCTACTCGTATGAGCAAGCCCAACACGAAACAGGCCGCTGCCTTGAGTGTGGCTGCGTAGAGTACTTTGATTGTGATTTAAAACGCCACGCCGACACCTATCAGGCCGACCAAATGCGTTTTATGGGCGATCACAAGGAATTCGACGTAAATTTTACGCATCCTTACATCGAAATTGATAACAACAAATGTATTCTATGTTCACGTTGTGTTCGGGTTTGTAAGGAAGTTGTCGGGGCAAATGCACTAACATTGGTTAAACGTGGATTCGAAACATACGTTGCACCCGCAATGGGCGATAACTTAACCAATACAACCTGCGAATCCTGCGGAATGTGTATTTCTGCCTGCCCAACCGGTGCAATTACCGAGAATGTTCCATTTAAACCCGGGCCTGTAAAAACAGAAACCTTTGAAACTATATGCGGGTTCTGCTCTGTTGGATGTACGCTGACATTCCATCATCGGGGCGGTTACCTAATGAAAGTAACCGGAGCAAATGGAATAGTTAATACCGATGGGAACCTTTGCATGTACGGAAAATTTGGCTACAGACAATTCAACAACTCCAGCAGAATAACCAAGCCGCTTAAAAAAGAGAACGGAAAATTCGTTGAGGTATCATTCGATGAGGCTTACAGTATAATTGTCGATCGGATTAAGAAAGTTGAAGCCGATCGGAATGCATTTTTTGCCGGGGCATCGCTCACCAACGAGGAGCAATACTTAGTACAGAAACTTGCCCGCGCAGCGGTAAAAACCAACAATGTTGGCAGTTTCCATTACCTAAATGGCGACAGCGCATTTGTAGTGGATTCCGTGGCAAACCCAAATTTCGAATCAATTAAAAAGGCGAATCACATATACCTTTTTGCCAGCGAAATAAACAGAAATAACCCTGTGGCTGGTTATATGGTAAATACTGCGCAAAGACCTACCACAGTTATTTCAACTCAGCGGAATAACCTATCGGAAAGAGCCAACGAATTCATTCAAATTAAATCGTACTACCATTTTATAAAGGCAGTTAACCACTACCTAGTATCGAATGATAAACAAAATATGATTTTTATTGGCGATAACTGCGAAGACTTTGGGAGCTACGCATCGCAAATTCTTTCCAAAAATTTCACCGACCTTTGCATCGAAGCCGGATGCAGCTCATCTGCCATCGAAAAATTTGCCAACGGGTTCAATAACGATTCTGGCGCAATGCTGATATTCAGCGAACGTGAAGTTTCCAACGCAGCCGCGCAAGAAATTATCAACTTGATGCTAATTACCGGGAAACTTGGCAAAACAAGCGGTGGTCTTCTTGCCCTCAAGCAAAAGAATAATTCACACGGATTGATTGATATGGGTGTGCGTCCACAAACTGGTGTTGGAATGCAATCCATAAATAGCCCCGATTTTACAATAAAACTCAAGGCAAAATGGGGTGTGGAAATGCTACCACGTACCTCCGGCAACATTGGAGAAAACTTTGCCAATGGCCAATTCAAAAACATTTTCATTTTTGGTGAAGATCCCATTGGTACCGCAACCCATAAATCTACAGTAAAAGAAAATCTTAAAAAAGCCGATTTTATTGTGGTGCAGGATAGTTTTATGAGCGAGACTGCTGAAATGGCAAACCTCGTTTTGCCTGCTAGTTTTTGGTTCGAAACCGGAGGATCGTTCACCAATAGCAACCATACCGTCCAAATCTTTCAGCCCGGTTTACCTCCTAAAGCTGAAGTTTCCAGTATAAACCAACTCCTATCGCTGCTTAAACAATTTAACATAAATGGCAGTAAGGATGTTTACGATGTTCATGCCGAAATTCTTTCGCTACTTCCACACAACGAGATCAACGTAAAATATTCGTTCGTTGGAACTGAATCTGACTCAGGATATTTTAACTTTGTAAGTGGATGTAACTACGCCATGAAAAAATTTGACGATGAATTTGAATCTAACTTAGCACACTCAAAAACACAACAGTATGAAAGAGTTTAGCAACATTAATGATATCCTGGATTTTGCTATCGACAGGGAGCAAAACGCTGTTGATTTTTACAGCAAGCTGGCAAAGGGTGCCCGCAATGCCGATATGAAATCGACATTCGAGCAGTTTGCCCGTGAAGAAATGGGACATAAAGCCCGCTTGGTAAAAATCAAGGAGGAAGGAATTGTTACACTCTCAAAGGAATCGGTTCAGGATTTAAAAATTGCCGATTATATTGTACGCGACGAGGAGCGTGAAGACTTATCCTACGAACAGGCACTTGTACTGGCCATGAAACGGGAAAAAGCAGCATTTAAACTCTACTTGGCCCTATCGGAGAAGGTTCAAAGTCCCGAATTTAAAAGTTTGTTCCTATCGTTAGCGCAGGAAGAATCGCGCCACAAGCTACGCTTCGAATTGGAATACGACGAATTCGTTTTAAAAGAAAATTAGGGATTTAGGGAATTAGACCGTAGGCGTTTGGGCTGCGTAACTGACCGTTCGGTCGTATGGTTTACTATGTAGCTTTTAGCCTTTGGGTTGAAGTTAAAATCCTAACCGGGGATTTGCATCAATAAATTCTGTAT
>JBFXEO010000090.1:0-10982 GCA_050180015.1 Bacteroidales bacterium
TAAACCCGATAAAACTTCGATGAATTCGCCATAGTAAATTCCTGTTTGAATGATCTGTTTTTTTACAGTTTTTGTAGTGGCGTCAACCAGGTAAACAAAAATGTTTCCGTCCGTATCTTTGCTGGCGCATTGGTATGGAATTAAAATCACCTCGTTATCGGATTTTAGCTGGAGTGTAACATCGCAAACCATTCCGGGCATAATTTCCATTCCCGGATTTTTGGACTCTATCTTAACTTCGTAGGTTCGCGAGAAGGCATCGGCCACAGGACTAATTTTTGATACTATTCCCTCAAATTTTTGGTTGTTGAGAGCCGATATGGAGAATTCGGCCTTTAATCCCTTTTTAATTTTCCCTATTTCGTTTTCGGGCACTGACACTTTTACCATGATGGTATTAATGTCAACCAATTCAAGCGGAGCCGAGACAATGCTTATAGATGACATCCCTGGCTCAATATTTCTGCGACCAATTACACCATCGGCAGGAGCTCGCAGGTTGCATTTATCGAGGTTGTATTCAGAAAGATCCCGCGAAAGTTTGGCCTGCTCCATGTTGGTTTCCATTTCAACCCATTTTATTTCGGGTAAGCTACCCTGATCATGAACAGTTTTTAGCCTGTCGTAAGCATCCTTTGCCTGCAGGTACTTTGCGTTTGCTATGTCGTATAGGTTTTTCAGGTCGGTTTTATCGAGCGTTGCAAGGAGCTGATCCTTTTTTACCTTATCGCCAACATCAACCAGTATTTTTTCCACCCTTCCGGTTGTTTGAAAGGTGAGTGCTATTGTTTGGATGGGTTCTATTGTCCCGCTATACTTGAGGTTTACTACAGGTATTTCAGATTTAACCCTTGTGGTTGAAACGGGTATGGCCACTTCGCTTAAATCTTTTTCCTGCTTATGCTCTGAGCTGCAACTCCAAAGAGTTACGATGGCAAGTGCTAGGTAAATGTTTTTCCTCATGGAATTCATAGTTAATTATTATCATTCAATGAAATCAGCTTATATTTTTAAAACATTGTACAATTCAGTTAGCTGCTGCTCCAGTACGCTAATGGTGGAATCTAACGAGTTATTTTGTACAAAGTTACCCGTAACACCGTAAGTAAGCGAGAGAAAGTTAATGGCAGTTATGGAAACATTTATGTCATCACGAATTTCCTTGTTGGCTATGGCATTGTTAAGTATCATTTTTATGTTTTCAATTTCTTGGTTTACCAGAACTTGCTTTTTCCTGATAAAATCGGGGTAATGTCGGAGTGCATCAACAAAAAGGGAAATGTAGCTTAGCGGTGCAAATTCTTTTGATGTATTTATTACGTCACTTAGCGTTTCCCTGGTGCGGTTAATTGCTTGGTTAATATAGTTTTTGAGCGAGATGTTGGTATCGACAATCGTTTTGTTTGGGGATGTAAGGTGCTTATCGATAACAGCTTTAAAGAGTTCCTCCTTATTGGCAAAATGATGGTATAACGCCCCTTTGGTGAAACCAATGGATTTGCTTATTTCACTAATAGAAACAGCCTCGTAGCTGTGGTTAAGCAGTAAATTGTAGGTATGGTCTATAATGTATTCTTTGGTTGCATTCATGGTACAAAACATACTAAACGATCGGTATTCAAATATAGTCCATTTTTTGCTAAAATGGTTCGTACTAAAAGTTCGTGACCAAGAAATTTAACGAAATTTAGAATGATATGGTATGTTTCCCGTGTTGCTTTATGCTTGATTAAATGGCATATAATCAACGCTATGGCTGATTTTTGCTGAAGTTTTAGCGGGGTTGAATTTAATGCTTGTATTGATTTTTTAGCTATTTGTTAACGGGTCAAAGCAATAATATCCGTGGTAGAATTTTAGATGCCCGGGCATTTTAGGACTTGCTTCGCGATGGGGATTGGTTCGGTTTCAGTTTTTCTACTCAACTATTTCTTTTATGGGCGATCCCATTGATCCGTTGGGCCAGGTTACACCGAGCAGTGTGGACAGGGTTGGCGCAATATCGTTCATGTTTACGGGCGACAGGATTGACTTGCGTTTTACCTTCCAGCCATACCAGATTAGCGGCACATGCGTATCGTAGTCGTAGGCCGAGTTACCCGAAGAAACGGAACCGTTACGCTCAACCCAACCCGGCTCCAGGTTGATAATAACATCTCCGGATCGGCGTTGGTTGAAGCTATTCTGGAACTTAATCATTATTCCGTTGGCAAAGGTTGCCGTTTGTAGCGTATGGGCCGTGATGCTATTGGCAACGCCGGAGAATTCGAGCATAAAGTCGGCAACCTTTTGTTCAAAGTCTTCCAGCTTCAGATTTGAATCTTCAATCAATTTTCTGTTCAGGTAAATTTGCTTTTCGTGGTAAGCCGTAATCCAGCTTCCCTGACCGTAAAGGGCATTTAGGTAGCTGCCCAGCAATGCCATTGATTTTTTGGGATCGAAGTAACCTCCCGGGATTTTTGATTTTTCCAGGAATTCGGGCGAAGAAGAAATTCCCTGATCCGATGTAAGTACGATAAGGACATTTTCTTTGCCAACATTCAGCGAAAGGAATTCCATAAAATGCGCTATTTCTTTATCGAGTTTTAAGTAGGTGTCCTCGAGTTCGATGGAATGGGGCCCATATTTCTGGCCAATGTTCCTGTTGGCGCAAAAGGAAACACAAAGCAGGTCTGTATTATCATCTGCTCCCAGGTTTTCGCCAACTACTGCAGCAATGGCCATATCCTCTGTAAGCAGGTTCCCAAAAGGCGATTCCAGCAGCTTGCTGTAGTTTGTTGAGTTCGATTGTTTACCAATAATTCCGTCAACAAGTGATTTTAGCTTTTCGCTGAGGCGTTTTTTTGTTTCTACAGATTTTACTTGGGCGGTGTCGGCCTCTTCGTAGGTACGGATTGGGTTAATTGCCTCCCAGTCGCGTTCAGAGTATAGTTTGGAAAATCCTTTACCGTTGAACGTATCAACCCAGGCGGGTAAATTCTCGCTGAAGTAGTTGCTGGTAACAAAGTTACCCTTCTCGGAATCGTACCAGTATATTCCGGTGGCATTGTGCCCTGCGAGCAGGATAGCGGAACCTGCATCTAGGGCAATACCAATAACCTTGGAGCTGGGGTTGCTAAGCACCATCTCGTCGCCAAGTGTACTGGTAATCAAATTTTTTGCTGATGCTTTCCCGCTGAAGAAACTCCCCCCGACGGTGGAAGTTTTATCATCGTTTACAGCGTGGATTTCCTGTCCGCTAATTCGGGAGAACCACTTGTCGGAAATAATTCCGTGTACCGACGGGTTGGTCCCGGTTGATATGGTAGCAACGCCCGGGTAGGGCTGTGTTAGCAGGTAGTTAAAGCGTGCATTTTTACAGAATGCGCCATCGTTGGCTAGCCGCTTAAATCCGTTGTCGGAGAATTTATCCCAGTACCGGTTAATGTAGTCAAAGCGCATTTGGCTAACAACAATCTCAACAATCAGCCTGGGCTTTTCCGATGGAATAGTAATTTGCGGCTGAGCGTTAACACATAAAGTAATAGCTATTTGTAAAATTAGCGTGAGGGTAAAATGCTTCATAGGTTACCTGGCATAATTATAATTTTTCCGATCACAAAAATAGGAAAAAACGGTGGTTACGGGTTAAAATGGATTAGTCGGGTATATTTTTTTTGCGAAGTTTTTACTGTGACCAAATATATCCCCGGGGGCAATTTCTGATGATTGCTGGTCCCATCCCATGTAAAGTTGAGACTGCTATCGTGGTATGTGCCATTGGTGAGGGTTGCCACTTTTTCTCCCTGAATGGAGTATATGGATACTTCAACCTGAGCGGGTCTGGATACTTCAAAATTGATGTTAACCGAAGTTGAAAATGGATTTGGGTATATATTAAGTTGATTTGTTGCCTCAATTACACCTGCACCGGATAGGTTGAGGCTAGCTGGAATTGTGGTATTGTCGGTTACATCTGTTTGCCCGTTTATGGTTTCGTAACCATTTAGGCTGATAGAATAGCTGTATCCGGAACCGTAGGGTACACCGCTAAATGTTGCTTTCCCCTCGGAGTCGGTTTTAAGGTTGGTTTGGTTGAAGCTTACATCGACATTTTCCATCGGATTGCCCTGATACGTAATCTCGAAGGTGACATTATACCTAAGTTGCACCAACGTGATATTCTTTGTGATTTTTGAGTCCCAGCCGGCAATCTCTACTGTTTGTTCCTGCGAAACATATCCTGGTGCAGAATACACAACATTCCAGGCTCCCGGTTCAATAGGACGGGCGTAAAAGCCGTTGGTTACGCTGGAATAAATTTGAGAGCTGTCTCTGTCATGGCCGTCAATGAAGATTTTAGCATCAACGGGATACCCGTATTCGTTGGTAATTATACCCTGAATGCCCTTACCGGCAAACTGAATGTAGGCAAGCATGGCATCTCTGTTGTAGTTCCAGTATGTTGGGAGTAGGTCGGAGGAAAGCAGCTTGGTGTCCGAAATTTCAATGGTAATTTCTCTGCAATGGTTCCACCAATTCATGTAATCCTGACGGCCACCCGTTATCACATACCAGTCACCTCCGTTGGTAATTCCGTAATCTTCCGCTTCAAAGTAGCCATCGGGGCTATTGGTTTGTGCTAACGTTGCGTACTCCCGCGCGATATGCACAAACCAGTCATTGTCGGGATGTGTATTCTGACTCGATGTCCATGTATCCCATGGATAGTTGGCCACTTCTGTACCTCCATGAAAGTTGGCCGACAGTATAAAGTTGTGTTCCTGGGCAAAGTTCATCATTGCCTGAGTTTCGGCTTGCCATGTGTTCCCGTCGGGGTGGTTGCCTGCCCTTGGGTCGGGGAAGTTCCGGTTCAAATCAACACTGTTGGCATTATACCGAGTTGCACCGCTAACGGTACTATTACCAGAATTATATGTCCCATCGGGGTTGGCGTTGGGGTTAATGAAGATGGCCATATTATCAACTATTCCTTTAATCTGGGTATTGGTGGCATACTGGCTGAGTAGGTAATCTGTTAACCTGAGCATTAAAACATAGCCGGTTACTTCATCGCCATGAATTGTGCTGGTGTAGAAAAATTGGGGTTCGGCCTCATTTTCTGTAACGTTGTCGGAAATTTTTACCACGTAAAGCTTCCGTCCGTTAACGGTAGTTCCTATAGAGTCGAGTTTACAAATGTCGGGATAGTCCTGCTCAAATTTTTTCATCATGGCTCTATATACCTCGTATGTTGGATACCTGTTCCAATCGGACATTTGGCTTATATCGGTGGCCATGTTTAATACTTTTCCCGGTAAGTACGATGGGGCCGTAAGCATTTCTACCTTGTAGCCTAGTTTTGTGAAACCGTCCAGCTCTTTTTGGTTGGCGTATGCGTAAACAGTATCGGAAACCAACTTGTCAATGGAAATGATTTTGGTGATTTTTTCGTTAATCAAATTTTTGTTGGGTTCAGTGAACCTGAAATAGTATTCAGCTTGTTGCGCAAATACATTGATGCACAGAAGAAAGAGTGGAAGTATTAGGAGCCTTTTCATTCGAAGAGAGATTTACGTATCGGTATAAGGGAATTCCCATAAAATTATTTTATTGTATCATTACTTATTGATAATTTCAGGAATTGAGCGTAAAATTACTCGAAAAATTTCTATAAATTTGGTTGAACCGGCAATAATTTAAAATGCAAGGAGCTGTAGCAACTAACAGTATTTTGGAAATTTTACTGGTAAAATACCTGGTAACCCTGATGTTGCTACTTTTCTTTATTTCAAGTTTACTTCAAAGGGGTTCTGCTCAGAATAGTGATTCGCTGTACATGGAGCAGCTCCTCTCGTTGTCGCTTGATCAGCTGCTGGAGTTGGAGGTTACCACCCCGGCGAGGGTTGAACAGAAAGTTTGGGCAGCTTCGTCAAAGGTGCTGGTTGTAACAAAAGCAATGATTATAAACCGGGGTTATACCGATTTAACGGATGTTTTAAGGGATATTCCATACTTTCAAATTCAGTCGGAGTACGGGCACTGGATGAAGGGGGCCATTGTTAACCTTAGAGGGCATAGGAGCGGCGACTCGGGTAATAATAAGTTTTTGATTTTGGTTGATGGCGTGCGGCTGAGCGACGATGCCGAGGAGGGAATATACATGGGGTTAAACAGCATTCCGCTTAACGGAATAAAACAGGTTGAAATAGTTTATGGCCCCAACTCAACCCTTTACGGCCGCGATGCTTACGCCGGGATGATAAACCTTGTTACTTCCGATGTTAACGAAAGTTATGCCGGATATAGCTACGGCGATTTTGATACCCAAAAGATCAACGGAGGTATAGCTCATTCGTTGAGTGGAAAAGCACAGGTATCATTCCACTATTCGTCCTATAAAAGCGATGAGCAGGATCCAACCCGTAAGTCCGATACCTATAAAAATCGCCATGTATTTCCGAGACATCCATATACCCAGGAATTTTTTCGGGGCACGCATAATTCATCGTTCGACATGGGACTCAAGTACGGGGGGCTTATGCTGAAGTTTATTCAAACTGATATTGAGGCCAGCGAAACCTACGGCTGTAACCCCGATTTTTACGTATCGGAATATTCAACCGTTACGGCCTTGCAGAATAGAATTCTATCGACCCGGTACACCTCAAAAATAGGCCAGAAGGCAGACCTCGTTTTATCCTATACCTTTAAAAATCACGAGTTAGATCCCAGAACGGCTAACCTTTATACGGCCGATCTGGGGCTTACGGGATCAATAAATCCTGCAGATTCAACCATTACGGTGGACTCGCTGTATGCTTACGGAGGCAGAAAGTATTACTACTTTAGAACCAGAACGCATAGCGCCGATGCCAAGTTAATTTATCAACCCTTTTCAAAAATTAAAATCACATCGGGAGTTGAAGCCAATTTCATAAATGGGATACCCATAGTTAGCGAGGGTAAAGGTGGAAAGCCTATAACAACCGAAAAGCAGCGCGACAGGTGGGATCATAGCTTTACCACCACAGGGGTTTATGCCGATGTTGCATGGCAAATAAAACCTAGCCTTATTGCAACTTTTGGGGGTAGGTACGACATGTCCAGCGATTATGGAAATTCTTATATGCCCCGTGTTTCCCTAATTACCCGAACCAGTAATATGCTCTATAAGTTGACGTTTGCCCAGGGGTACCTGGCACCCAGCGTTACACAACGGTACTTTGAGAGTATAACCAACTTTTCGTGGATTAAACCTAATCCGAACATAAATCCTGAACGGAATACTTCGGTTGAGCTTGATGGAACTTACCTGAATGAGAATGTTCAGTTTTCAACCAATATATTTTACAATCGGGTTATGGATGGCATAGTTGAGTCAACCCAGACAGGCGATTCTGCCTACGTTACGGTTGGCGACAGCTCCTACCACGTGCCCATTATTCAAAGTATGAACCTGAGCCGTGGGCATAAGTATGGGTTTAGTATGGAATCTACCGCCCAGGTATTTCCCAATTTTGAGGTGTCGGCTAATTACAGCATGATATGTGGTTACGATAAAGTTGCCGGCGAGCGGGTAAATCTGAGAGATAACCTTTCATCCACACACACGGTAAACCTTGGTGTTAGATATCAATACAGGAAAGTATCGTTATACTCCGGTTTGCAATGGTATAGTAAGCGGAGAATAAAATCGCCACACGTTAATACGCTGTATTCCAACTTTGTCGATTCTGAGGGTTACATCAATTTCGATCCGGTTTTTCTGGTGAACGTACACCTGCTGGTAAGCAATGTATGGCAGGGACTTTCGGGCTTTGTGCATGTTGAAAATTTGTTGAACAAGGAATACTACGGGCAGACAATTAATGCCAACTGGGGTAGCCCTAAAATACTACAGGATTTGCGCAGAATCGATGTGGGTGTGGAGTTGAGGTTTTAGCTGGATTGGGAAACGTAAAATCTTTCACTTCCTGGCGGTTCCCCTTTGGCAGGCTCGGGGTATCACCCTCGTTAAGCTCAGGGAGCAACACTGGATGTCATCTTACATCGAAATTCTTACTGAATAATCTTAATGCTCAGCGGATAATCGAATCTTTCCCCATTCGACGATCTTACGCTGGCAATTATGGTAACCACCAGCGCAAAAATTCCAATCACGGCGAGTAGGAATAGTCCGATAAGAATCAGTGCCAGTATTCCCGAAATCATCATATAAATTGTTGCTGAAATTTGGAAGTTTAACGCTGCCTTTCCCTGCCTGTCAACTTCGGGGTACTGTTCTTTTTTAATTAACCAAACAACAAGGGGGCCAATTATGTGGCCAAAAGGAATAAGTATGCCCGCCAGTGCAGCCAAATGGCATAACATTGAGTAAGTGCGTTCTTCCTCGCAGCTGTAGCTAATCATCTCCATTTTATTCAGGTTTTTATTTGATTAATAAACTGATGTATAAAAGACCCGGGCCCTTTATATTATGCTGCATTAATCCCCCGTTTTTATTTTTTACTCCATTAGTTTTCTATACTTAATACGGTGAGGAGCATCGTCGCCCAGCCTTTTACGGCGATTCTCCTCGTATTCAGTATAGCTGCCCTCGAAAAAGTAAACCTGCGAGTTACCCTCAAATGCAAGTATGTGTGTGGCAATTCTGTCGAGGAACCAACGGTCGTGGGAAATAACCACTGCACATCCGGCAAACTCTTCAAGACCCTCTTCAAGAGCCCGGAGTGTGTTAACATCAATATCGTTGGTGGGTTCATCTAAAAGTATTACGTTGCCCTCCTCTTTCAGGGCGAGTGCCAGATGTAGCCTGTTCCTTTCACCGCCCGAGAGTATGTTGCATTTCTTTTCCTGATCGGCTCCTGAAAAGTTGAACCGGGCAACGTAGGCCCGGGCATTAATTTGCTTACCTCCAAGCATTATATTCTCTAATCCACCTGAAATTACCTCAAAGACTGTTTTCTCAGGATCAATGGCCTTGTGCTGCTGGTCAACGTAGGCTAACTTTACGGTATCACCCACCTTAAAGGTTCCCCTGTCAGCGTTTTCCAATCCCATGATTAGCCGGAAGAGGGTTGTTTTCCCTGCACCATTAGGGCCTATAACACCAACAATCCCGTTGGGTGGTAGGTTGAAGTTTAGTTTGTCGAAAAGAAGTTTTTCCCCGAATGCCTTGGCAACTTCTTTTGCTTCAATAACAAGGTTTCCCAGCCGGGGGCCGTTAGGAATGAATATTTCCAGCTTTTCCTCCTTTTGCTTTACATCCTCGTTGAGTAGCTTGTCGTATGCGTTTAATCGGGCTTTCGATTTTGCATGGCGTGCTTTGGGTGACATTTTAACCCATTCTAGTTCATGCTCCAGCGTTTTACGGCGTTTGCTTTCCTGTTTCTCTTCCTGGGCTAGTCGGTTCGATTTTTGTTCCAGCCACGATGAGTAATTCCCTTTCCACGGAATTCCTTCTCCACGATCCAGCTCAAGAATCCATCCGGCGACGTTGTCGAGGAAGTAGCGGTCGTGGGTAATGGCAATAACCGTTCCCTTATACTGCTGCATGTGTTGTTCCAGCCATTGGATGGACTCGGTGTCGAGGTGGTTGGTGGGTTCGTCGAGTAAAAGGATATCGGGTTCCTGGAGTAATAGCCTGCAGAGGGCAACGCGGCGGCGCTCTCCACCCGATAGTATCGTAACCGGGGTTTCCGGGTCGGGGCATCGGAGCGCATCCATGGCACGCTCCAGCTTGGAGTCTATGTTCCAGGCATCCAGCTGGTCAATTTTTTCGGTGAGAATTCCCTGCCGCTCAATGAGTGCATTCATATTAGCATCGCTCATGGGTTCGGCGAACTTGGCATTTAACTCATCGTACTCTGTGAGTAAATCAACAATTTCCCTAACACCTTCCTGAACTACCTGTTTAACTGTTTTTGTATTGTCCAGGTAGGGTTCCTGCTCCAAGTATCCTACAGAGTAACCCGGAGAAAAGACTACTTCGCCCTCGAAAGACTTTTCTGTTCCGGCAATAATCCTTAGCAATGTGGATTTTCCGGAGCCATTCAATCCAATTATGCCAATTTTGGCACCGTGAAAGAATGAAAGGTAAATGTTGTTTAGAACCTTTTTGTGCGGTGGAAAGGTTTTACTAACGCCCACCATGGAGAAAATAACTTTTTCGTCAGCCATCTATGAATTATTAAAGGGGAACTTTTCAACTTTATAAAATAACCGCCAGCGGATTGCCAGCGGTTTAATTCGATATTTAAGATTTTACTTGCTTATACTCTTGAAATCCTTGGCCAAAAATCCATCGCCTTCAGCTTTTGAAATGGTATGCTCATCGTAATAGTACATCATGTCGTCTCCGGCACCTATTATCATTTTCCAAACCCGCCATTGCAGCCTGCCGCCCTCCGGGCCAACTTTGTGGAGGTAGAGTACGTTGGGGTTTTTCTCGGCTATGGCTTTTTGAATATCTTCAGGGTTTACCACTTTAATGTTGTACTTGTAATTTTTGCGGATGTCGGTTAACGCCCGGGTACTCTTTTCAAGGCTGCTCTCGGTTACCCATAGTTCCTTGTTTTTTATCGCCTTGGAGTTTTTGTTGTAGAATTTGAACGCATTGTTTTTTATGAGTTTAGGATCGTTGTTGATGGTATTGATATAATTCTGCATGAAACGGATTATGCCTTCGAGCTTATAGGTATAGCTGTCTTCCGGTAATCCCTGGTAGCTGAGCGGAATTGAGCAAATATCGGGCATGTCGGTTATTTTTTTTACTGCGGCACCAAGCGATACGCTCAGAAAGTTATAGCTGGGGGTAGTTTTATCGCCATCAAACTTCATTTGAATGAATACCAGAAACGACTTACCTATATCACTGCGGACTTTGTCGAATTCTTTTGCCGAAATAAATTCGTAAGGGGTTATTTTCCACGATTTTTCAACAGCACCCCTAATCTCCATGTTGTAGCCCGATGTTGGATTATCTTCCAGAACCACATAGG
>JBFXEO010000091.1:0-10841 GCA_050180015.1 Bacteroidales bacterium
AGTAATATCTATGGTCGCCCTTATTCATTCCGAAGCTTTTAACCTCGACTTTCAGCTTAAAAATATTTTTGTTGCCGCTAAAATAGAAGCGGGCGATATCTACCCGGAAATATTACGGGTTGATGTCAATAATTTGCTCGAAAGCGTAATCGAATCTTTCAAATTCGAAATGCGCAAAAAGAAGCTGAACGTTCAGTTTACCTTTAACACCGGCGAAAAGGGAGAGAAAGATTGTATTTTTAAAACTGATCCGGAAAAACTTAAGCTAATTGTAGCCAACCTGCTGAGTAACGCCATTAATTTTAGCTTAGAAAGCGGAATTATTGAAATATTGGTAACCAGGGGGGCGAATACGCTTTCTATTACTGTTCGGGATCATGGCATAGGCATATCCAAAGAAAATCAGAAAATAATATTCGATAGGTTTAAGCGCGTAGATTCAGGAATTAACTCTCTAAATCGGGGTCATGGGCTTGGCCTTTCTATAAATAAGGCCGTACTAGATATGCTCAACGGTAAAATATCCATAGAAAGCGAGCTGGGTAACGGGGCCAGCTTTACGATTAGCATTCCCGAATCGGAAGAACCAATAGAGGGTTTTGCCTCCGATGCAAACGAAACTTTTTTTGAGTCAGATTCCGAGTTTTTTTAAGTTTTTTGGATGGACGAAATTAACCAGCATTATTTATACCCAGCGGCACTTTTTGCCGACGAATCACCCCATATTGTCAGTACAATCTTGGGATCGTGCGTTGCCGTTTGCCTGTTCGATACAAAAACTAAACGCGGGGGGATTAACCATTACATGCTCCCGCTTTGGAACGGACAGGGACTTGCCAGCCCAAGGTATGGCAACATTGCCATTGAACGTTTGGTCGAAAGGATGATCGCCCTCGGATCGTCCAAATCAAATTTGCAGGCAAAAGTTTTTGGAGGAGGTGAGGTTATAGAAACGAATGTGGCCAACTTTCGCATTGGGGAACGGAACATAAAGATTGCCCTTGAACTTCTTAATGAGTATAAAATTCCGATAGTTGCCCAAAGCGTCGGGGGAAGTTTAGGCCGAAAAATTGAGTTTTTAACCCATACGGGCGAAGTCCGTCAAAAATACATTCAGAAACAGCAATGTCAAATTAAGTAAACTGTAAAATGTATGGCCGGTAAAATTAAAGTTTTGATTGTTGACGATTCAGCATTGGTACGGCAAACCCTTGCCGAAATAATTTCCTCTGACCCAATGCTGGAAGTAATGGGAACGGCTGCCGACCCATACTTTGCCGCCCGTAAAATTGCCAGCAATGTCCCCGACGTTATAACGTTAGACGTGGAAATGCCCCGAATGGACGGCCTAACATTTTTACGGAAAATAATGTCACAGCATCCAATACCTGTCATTATAATATCAAGTTTGACAGAAAGCGCAACGGAAATGGGTATCCGGGCATTGGAGTACGGAGCGGTTGATATTATTACAAAGCCCCAGATGAATACTAAAAAATTCATTGAAGAGTCGAAAATAAGAATTTGCGATGCCATAAGAGCTGCCGCTGGATCAAAAATTTCAAGAAGAAAAATTACCGAAATGCCGGCTGTTGAGCCAAAGCTTTCTGCCGATGCGGTTATTCCAATAGCCAAAGCCCCTATTATTCCCCTTACAACCACCGATAAGATTATTGCCGTTGGCGCATCCACGGGCGGTACAGAGGCCATCGCCTCATTCTTACAGGCAATGCCCCTTGACTGTCCCGGTATTGTAATAGTACAGCACATGCCCGAAAAATTTACCACCTCGTTTGCCAATAGGTAGAACGATATATGCAAAATTTCAGTGAAAGAGGCCCAGAATGGCGATAGCGTACTCAGGGGACAGGCACTAATTGCCCCGGGCAACTATCATATGATGCTTAAGCGAAGCGGGGCAAAATACTATGTAGAGGTTATTGAAGGTCCACTCGTAAATCGCCACCGACCCTCCGTTGATGTGCTTTTCCGGAGCACAGCAAGGTACGCAGGGGCCAATTCAATAGGCATTATAATGACCGGCATGGGCGATGATGGAGCCCGCGGTTTACTCGAGATGAAGGAGACCGGTGCATATACGATAGCCCAGGACGAAAGATCGTGTGTCGTTTACGGGATGCCCCGCGAGGCGGTAAAGCTGGGGGCTGCACTTCAAATTCTGGCACTGGAGGAAATAGCGCCACACGTTACCAAGAAGGTGAACGACAGGTAGAAATTCCATAACCAAGGTTTTACCGGGAAATAGTATCTTTTTCAATCGATTTAATTGCTGCTATTTTAGCGGTAATATTTTTGTTGGATTGAAAAAATACCTATTTTTAAAACAAAATTTGGTTTACTATGGAACGCAAATATTCCAGGTCATTTGCAGTAAAGGTTACCTTGCTCGGTTTTGTCGGAAGTTTAGTGTTTATTTTACTAGTCTTTTTTGTTGGAACCATTATCCACCGGTTGCCATTCACTCCAGAGGGTATTTCCGATTTGCATTTAATATCACCCATCCTGTATTTCTTTGATATTTTACCCTTGATTGCTGCTGTGGCAGCATTCTATACTGCCCGTTATATTTCATTGACAAAAATTGAGGCCGAAACCGCCACGCAGCTGGAACTGCACCGCCAGCGAAAACTTTACCGGTTTGTTGAAAAGCTGAGGGAGGGAGATGTGGAGGCAGAATATACCCCGGACGAAACAGATGCGCTGGGTAAGGCGGTGATAAACTTACGCGACAACCTACGGAAAAGTAACGAGGAGCAGAAAATTAGACGGGAGGAAGATGAGCAACGCAGATGGGTTGCTGAGGGCTTGGCCAAATTTGGAGAGATACTCCGGTTGAATAACGATAATGTAGAAGAACTTTCATTTCAGGTAGTAAGCAACCTGGTTAACTACGTAAAGGCAAACCAGGGGGCCTTTTACCTTTTAGAGGATGAAGACGATGTCCATTTTAGAATGACGGCCAGCTACGCGTATGAAAGACGAAAATTTACCGATAAAATTATTTCCTGGGGCGATGGACTGGTTGGAGCCTGTGCGTTGGAAAAGGAGTCGATACTGATGAAAAAAGTCCCGGATAGCTACTTAAACATTACATCGGGTTTGGGAAAGGCTAATCCGCAATGCCTAATTCTTGTCCCGCTAAAGGTTAACGATGCGATACACGGGGTTTTGGAAATCGCATCGTTTAATTATATCGAGAAATACCAGGTAGATTTTTTGGAGAAGGTAGCTGAAAGTATCGCTACAACTATATCAACAGTAAAAATAAACCTACGCACTGCAAAGCTGTTGCTGGAATCGCGTGAGCAGGCCGAGGAGCTAGCTGTAAAGGAAGAGCAGATGCGTCAGAATATGGAAGAACTACAGGCAACGCAGGAAGAGGCAACGCGCCAATCCGAAAAGTTTATAAGCTTTTCGAACTCCGTAAATCATACCCTTATTCGTGCCGATTTTGACGTGAATGGCGATTTGGCTTACGCCAACACAAAATTTTTACAGAAACTTGAGTATGCCGGAAACTCTGAGGTTGAGGGCAAGCCCATATTTATGTTTATCAATAAAAAGGATAGAACTTGGTTCGATGAAATTTGGAATAGCTTGAGCCAGGGAGGCAAGCACTTTGAGGGAGACATGAAGCTTGTAACTAAAACCGGGAAAGATCTTTGGACTATTGCAACATATACATGTGTAAGGAATTCTTCCGGCGGTGTTGATAAGATACTTTTCCTGGCAATAGACACTACCGAGCAGAAAAAGTTGAGTTTAGATTACGAGGGCCAGATAAACGCCTTAAACAGGTCGTCGTTTAAGGCTGAGTTTAGCCCCACGGGCGATCTTATTGATGCCAATGAAAAGTTTTTGTTATCAACCGGTTACACTCTTTCCCTGGCAAAGGAGAAGTCAATATTTGACCTTGTTCCTGCCTCCGAACGAAAAATAATTGAAAGAACCTGGGACGATATCATTCACGGCATACATTTCGAGGGTCAAATCAGGCTTATTACAAACCGGGGGGAAGAAAAGTGGTATAGAGGTACATTTACCTCGGTGAACGATATGTACGATGAAGTGGCCAAGGTGGTATTCATTGCGAATGATATTACGCGGGAAAAACACATGGAAATTGAGACTAAACTTCAGACCGAGCAGCTGAAAAAGCAGGAGGAGATGCTCCGGTTGAATGAGGTTGATCTTAACAAAAAACTCAAGGAGGCAAGGGATGAGGTGAAGAACCAGTTCAAGGAAATTGAGAAGGTGAAAATTCGGAACGAAAAAACGCTGGAAGGTTTTCTGGATGCCATTATAACCACAGACCACGATGGTGTGATCCAATTTTTCAATAGGGCCTCAGAGGAGCTGTTCGCGGTAAAGAGGGACGAAGTCCTTGGACAAAACATTCGGATTCTATTCCCCGAGGATGTGGCAAGCAAGGATGATTTTATTGCAGCCTACTTTGATTCCAGTAAGGAGAAAATGGTGGGAATGCGCAGGGAAATAAATATAACAACACGCGATGGCAAAGAGATACCAGTGTTGATACTACTTACCGAGGCAAAATTAGGCCGCGAAGTTACATATACCGCTTTCATTCAAAACATTTCGGTTGATTTGTTCTGATTCTCTAAGCTCTACCGGGGTAGCTTTATATTGTAACGATGATATTACGTGTGGTTATACCGGTTAATTTATAATATTGCATGATTTTAAGCCAACAATATTATATACCTGCGTATGCAACGAGGAAGTTTTTGCATACGCAGGTATTTGTAGTCAGCATAACATATTTTTACACGCTTTAGCTTCATTCTTATTATGGGAATAGTTTTCAGACAGTCATTAAAAGGAACAATATATGTTTACATTGGTGTCCTTTTGGGGTTTATTACAACTGCCATTCTATTTCCCCGAATTTATACTACAGAACAGGTTGGATTACTGAAAGTTTTAGTTGCCTACTCTACCCTTCTGGCCCAACTTGGGACTTTGGGAATAACGGGTGTTACCATTTTACTTTTCCCCCATTTTCGGGATAATGTAAAAAAGCATCATGGTTTTTTGCTCTTTATTTTGCTGGTTGGCCTTTTGGGGTTCTGTCTTATAATGGCTTTCCGGGGGGGGATAGACTCACTTCTTATCAAATTAAATATTGAAAAATCGGAGCTATTTATAGGCTATATCAAAGCATTATATTTTCTTGTTTTTTTCCAAATTTTTTTCTCGATACTCGATGCCTATTACTCCTCGCTGTTTAATAGCGTTTACGGTGCATTTTTAAAAGAGGTTGTCCAGCGCGTCCTGATCATAATAGCAATCGGCCTTTTCTTCCTTAATTTGGTTTCATTCCGCAGCTTTGTCCTTCTGTATATTACGGCAATTTCCTTTCCAACAGTTATGCTGGTTATACGGCTAGTCAGGGACAATCAATTTTCGCTTAAAGCAGAATGGGGTTATTTTAATAAAGGGATCGTCCGGCAAATACTATCAATCTCTGTATTTAATATTATAAATGGGCTATCGATGATTATTATACAGAATGTGGATTTATTGATGGTTAATAGCTTGGTTGGGATATCTGCCGCTGGAGTGTATTCAATATGTTTCTTTTTTGGCATTGTGGTTAGCCTGCCTGCACGCTCTATTATTAAGATAAGTAACGTTGTTGCATCCGATGCATGGAAAAATAACGACAGGCAAACGTTAAATGATATTTACTATAAAAGCTGCCTTAACCTTTTTATTATTGGTTTTATACTTTTTCTTGGACTGTGGGTTAATATTGAAAATATTTTTCATATCCTGGGCAATGATTACAGGCCCGGGAAATGGGTAATTTTCTTTATAGGCTTGAGCAGCTTAATAGATATGGCAACAGGCGCAAATAACTCCATTATGGGTACATCAAAGTACTACTGGGTTCAAACAATATTTATCATTTTACTGGTTATCATGGTAATCGTCAGCAATATTTTGCTTATCCCAATTTACGGTATAAGCGGTGCCGCGCTGGGAAGCGTAATTTCATTATCGGTGCTGAACCTTCTCCGATTTTTATTTCTATATTTTAAATTTGATTTCCAGCCCTATAACAGGCGTTTTCCGTTGATTATTATTATCGGAGTGGTTTCCTACATAATAGCGGCGATTATTCCAAGGTTCTCTAATTTTATAGCTGACATCGCGGTAAGAAGCTCTGTTCTTGCCCTTTTGTATGGCTCCACAGTATATTTTTTGAAAGTCTCGGACGATATTAACCAGAAAACAGACGGATTTCTACAATCTTTAAGGATGAAAATAGGCAATAATCGTAAATAGTAATGGCATATAGCAACCCGCTTATATCAGTAATAACGCCCACATACAACCATGAAAAGTTTATAGCGGATTGTATTGAATCGGTTTTAGGCCAGTCCTTTCAGAACTGGGAGATGATTATTGTGGACGATGGAAGTACCGATAGTACGGCACAAATTGTAGCGCGGTATTCTCAGGAAGATCCGCGAATACATCTTATAAGCCAGAGTAATACCGGGATTTTTCGACTGGCCGAAACCTATAATAAGGCGCTAAGAATGGCAAAGGGCAAGTATATTGCAATCCTCGAAGGCGATGATTACTGGCTGCCCCACAAATTGGACATACAGTTCAACACGATGGAAACCAACGCCAATGCTGTTTTATGTTGGTCCCGGGCTGCCTCTAGGCTTAATCATGAGAACCACACATATCAGGTACACCCCATTAATATTGCAAGTAATAAACAGTACTATAACAATAGCCCGGTAGGCAGCATTTTTAATGTGATTTTTGATGATTTTCTGCCACCGTTAACGTATTTTATCCGAAAGGAATCCCTTGATAAAATTGGCGGATTTAGCCAGGTGCTACCATTTCCTGCTGTTGATTTAAGCACTCTTTTGGCCATTAGCCTTCAGGGGCAATTCGTATTCATTGATGAAATTTTAGGAACATGGCGCTTAAACCCCAATCAGGCCACAAAAACGTATATAAATGAGATTGTAGAGGGCTCTCACAAAATAATTTTAAGCCATTACAAACAAGTAGAGAAATTACCATTAACCCTAAAGTTTGACCATAAATTCATAGCGAATAATTATAGAAGGCGAAAAATTATTTCTCATGCAAGGAGTGGACGGTTTATGCTGATCCGGAAAAAGTTTAAAGACGCTAGGCGCGAGTACATCAAGGCAATAGTTGGAGGGGGATTTAAGGAGCCGATGTGGAAAATACGCGCGATGGTGGGGTTTGTTTTTAGCCTGTTCCATTGTAATGTTGAGGGATTTGCCCGATTGCTGGGGAAAAAGTATTATTCACCTGAATGAAACAAAGCATTATGGACAGCTTTACTGATATTGCGGAGTCATATAGGAGTCAGTTTGGTAAAATTACTGTTGATTTGGGGTGTGGCCCCAATAAAAAGCATGGTACAATTGGAATAGATATGCTGCCGTTGCCCAATGTTGATTTTGTAACAAACATGGAGCAAGGACTTCCATTTATCCCCGATAATTTTATTGATGAATACGTTACCGTACATTTCCTGGAGCATATTAATAACCTTGAGCTACTGATGAAAGATATCCATCGGACGCTAAAGCCTAACGGTACCGTTAATATTATAGTACCCCATTTTTCGAATCCATACTATTATTCCGATTATACGCATAAACGTTTTTTCGGATTATACTCATTCGATTACTTCTCCGGGGAAAAGAATAAGTACAGGAGAAAAGTTCCCGTCTATAACGGTTCTTTTAAATTCAGCGTAGAAAAAAGGAAACTATACATGAGGTCTCCCAACTTTTTTTGGATAAATATTTTCAAGAAATATACGTGGACAAAGCTGTTTAATTGCTGCCCATTTATGCAAGAACTTTATGAAAATTCATTCTCATCATTTATCCCTTGCTACGAAATAGCATTTACCCTGAGAGTTCGAAAAGAATAGAATGTTAGAGCGTATCTACTGAAAGTTGTCCAATGAAACCAAAAATTCTATATATAGCCCCCACAAAATCTACCTTTGTACTAAAGGATATAAAATTATTGGCCGAACACTACACTGTTCGTCTATCTGTTGCTAAGCTGGCAACCAAACCGTTACTAGTCCCAGCTTTCTTATTCATTCAATTCTTTCAAATACTACTAACAATTCATAAATACCAAGTCATTATTATCATGTTTGGAGGCTATTGGAGCTTAATGCCTACATTGCTTGGAAGAATTTTTAGCAAAAAAGTTATTGTTATTGCAGGCGGTACCGATTGTGTTTCATATAGGTCAATTAATTATGGGAACTTGCGGAAGCCAATTTTAAGGAAAATTATAGGCTGGTCGTACTCCTTGGCATCGGTAATATGCCCCGTTGATGAATCCTTAATATACTTTGAGAACAGTTATTACGATAGCTCCCATCAGGGTATAAAGCATTACTTCCCCCATATTAAAACCAGAATATTTACAGTATGTAATGGGTATGAAATCCCAGAAAAAAAAACAGGCCGGGTTCGAGAGAAAAATTCGTTTATAAGCGTTGCATTTTGCAACTCTTTAAGTAAGGCAAAGCTAAAAGGTTTGGACTTGATTATTGAAAATGCAAAATTTTTTCCAGATACAAAATTTACCATTGTTGGTATTGAAAATCCGCAGGGTTATTTTCCCGGAATACCCGGCAATGTTTATTTAATTGGGAAAACAGACCAGAAAATAGTTTACTCTTTGTTTGAAACCAGCGAATTTGTTATTCAATGCTCCATTTCTGAGGGTTTTCCGAATGCTCTTTGTGAGGCAATGTCAATGGGATGCATTCCTATTGTATCTCCGGTTGGAGCAATGCCTCATATTGCAGGAGATATTGGTTTCATTGTGGGCAAAAGGAGTTCAAATGATTTTTGTGCAGCAATTCAGCGTGCAATTAGTACCGGTCAGGATGAAAAACTAGTACGTTCAGGCAGATCCATAGAAAGAATTGGCACAAATTATTCAGAGGGTAACAGAATAGCCCAATTCGTTGAATTAATAGATAGTTTGTGATTTCTGGCTATCCGTAAACCTCCTTCTTTGCCGCTTTTAAGGTGTTTTTGAGTAACGATACTATTGTTAAGGGTCCAACGCCGCCGGGGACGGGGGTTATGTAACTACATTTAGGGGCAACCTCATCGAACTTAACGTCGCCCAGCAGCTTCCAGCCCGATTTAGTTTTTTTGCTGGCAACCCTTGTTATTCCAACGTCAACAACAACTGCGCCCTCCTTTACCATGCCGGCAGTTACATATTCTGCCCTGCCAAGGGCAACAACAAGAATATCTGCGGATTTAGTGAATTCTTTGATATTTGGGGTACGGCTATGGCATACGGTTACAGTGCAATCGCCGGGGTATGCTTTCTGCGAGAGCAGGTTGGCTATTGGCCTACCAACAATATTACTCCGTCCAAGCACCACGCAATGCTTGCCGGCTGTTTCAATTTTATACCGACGAAGTAACTCAATAATACCATCCGGAGTGGCAGAAATGTAGGAGGGAAGCCCAATAACCATTCTCCCGACGTTTACCGGATGAAATCCATCCACATCTTTACGTGGATCAATGGCTTCAATTACTTTCTGCTCGTTGATATGTTCCGGGAGGGGCATTTGAACAATAAAGCCATCTACGTCAGGGTTGCTGTTCAGGGTATTTATCTGGTTTAGCAGCTCTGCCTCGGAAATTGTTTCCTCAAAGCGTAAAACCTGCGATTTGAATCCAACCTGCGCACAAGCCTTTTCTTTATGCCCCACGTAGGTCTCGCTTGCACCGTCGTGTCCTACCAGTACAGCGGCTAAATGGGGAATTTTACCGCCGTTTTTTTTAATCGTTTCAACTTCAGCGGCAATTTCGGCCTTAATTTCATCGGCTATGCGTTTTCCATCGAGTAGTTCCATGCTAATATGTAATAGGTTAAGCGAAATGGTTAGAGATGTTTGTTATTTCCTGGGCTGCTGCGACATCATGCGGGCAAGGTTTTTTGCACCACCACCCGATACCATTTTCATCATCTTGCGCATGTCCTCAAACTGCTTCATCAATCTATTTACTTCAACTATTGATGTTCCGCTACCTTCGGCAATACGTTTGCGACGGTTTCCATTCAGGAGCGTAGGATTTTCCCTTTCTGCCGGGGTCATGGATTTTATTATTGCCTCAACGCTTTTGAAAGCGTTATCATCAATATCGATATCTTTCATTACTTTTCCCATTCCAGGTATCATTCCTGCTAAATCCTTTATATTCCCCATCTTTTTTATTTGACCAATCTGGTCGAGGAAATCGTTGAAGTTGAACCTGTCCTTCAGAATTTTCTTGTGGAGTTCACGGGCCTGTTCAGCATCGTACTGCTCTTGCGCTTTTTCAACGAGCGTAACAATATCGCCCATACCCAGTATGCGGTCGGCCATACGTTCGGGGTGGAAAATGTCCAGCGCGTCGAGTTTTTCGCCCGTGCTTACAAACTTTATGGGTTTATTAACAACTGAGCGGATTGACAGCGCGGCTCCGCCACGGGTATCGCCGTCCAATTTAGTTAGAACAACTCCATTAAAGTCGAGTCTGTCGTTGAATTCCTTTGCGGTGTTAACGGCATCCTGGCCGGTCATGGCATCAACCACAAACAGGATTTCCTGTGGAGAAACAACCTTTTTGATGGAGGCCACTTCATTCATCATCTGCTCATCAATGGCTAAACGCCCAGCAGTATCTATAATTACTACGTTGTGGCCTGATGATTTTGCCTGTTTGAGGGCGTCCTTTGCGATAGCAATAGGA
>JBFXEO010000092.1:0-10835 GCA_050180015.1 Bacteroidales bacterium
CATTGAAATTGTTTCCGGGCTGAGTTTGATATGCCCCTTTGCCCGGGCCTCCCTGTTCTGGTTGGGTTTATCGCCAACGTCAACCATGTTGGCTTTCCCATTTTTGTCGATATGCGATAAAGTCATGGTTTACCCTCCAATGCTGTAAAATTTTCCGTTTTGGTTAGTTGTTCCGCATTTTGGTTTATTTGTAATTGCCAGGTTGATAGCTTTTTCTGCCCCCAGCTCACGGAGTGAGTACTCTAAACTGTTAAACAGACAAGGCTTTACATGGCCATTGGCGGTTAGGCGTAAGCGGTTGCATACCCTGCAGTTTCCTCCATCGCCGCCTTCCACAATTCCGAAAGAACCATTGGTCAGGTTCATCTGTGGAATAAAGCGAGCCTGAAAGCCATTTTTTTCGGCATACTTACGTACTGCTGTGGCATCGGGTTCTGCAGAAGATTTATTAATAACACAGTTTATTTTGATGGGGCTAAAGCCCAGCTCCTTTGCCAGCTGGAGCCCTTCAAGTACATCGTTTAAGTTTCCAATCCGGGTAATCTCCCGGTATTTTGTAGCGTTAATTGTATCGAGACTTACGTTTATTCGTTGTAATCCGGCACTTTTCAGCTGAGGTGCGAATTGTTTCAGCAAAATTCCATTGGTGGTCATGCTTAAGTCCTTGATCCCGGGAATTTGGACAAGCATGGAAATAAAGTTTACAATACCCTTGCGTACCAACGGTTCACCTCCGGTAACCCGTACTTTGTCGAATCCATACTTTACAGCAACCTCAACAAAATCGATTATTTCCTCAAAGGTAAGAATATCGGGGTGTGCTATTTGCTGTATGCCCCCTTCGGGCATACAGTACGTACAGCGTAGATTACATCTATCGGTTACCGAAATTCGCAGGTAATTAATTTTTCTGTTATATTGGTCTAACATCAACTATTGCCCCTTTCTCAATTCTGTTTGTCCCAATAGGAATTGTAATGAGCCCATTGGCCTTGGCCAATGCAAAAATGTGCGCTGATCCATGAAAATCAACGGGTAACGCCTCGTATCGCTCGTTAACTGTAACTGGTACCAATGCCAGCCTTTCGGTCCGTTTCCTTTGATACTCTGTGGCTAGGGGCACTTTTAGGTGGAGGGGATTAGGCGTTCTGCTGCCCATCATTTTTAGCAGGGCAGGTTTTACCAGCAGTTCAAACTGCACAAACGATGATACCGGATTGCCCGGCAGCCCGAATATTAACTTATCTCCCAGAGTTCCAAACGTGGTTGGTTTTCCGGGTTGAACAGCAATACTGTTGAAGTGAATATCAACGCCCAGCTCTTTAAGAATTTCGGGAACAAAATCGAAATCGCCCATGGAAACTCCGCCGGTAAGTATTACCACATCGGAGGTTGAAAGGGCCTGTGAGATATCATTCGCAGTCGTTTCCTTGTTATCTGTAACAATTCCGTTATACATTGGTTCTGCACCGCTGCCAACAACCTGTGCAATTAGTTGATGCCCGTTGCTGTTCCGGATTTGACTCCCCGTGGGTTTTATATTCGGCTCTACCAGCTCGTTGCCAGTGGGCAGTATGGCAACTTTAGGTTTTGTATAAACTACGGGCTGATGGTAACCCAACGCAGCCATTATTGCTATATGCTTTGGCAAAATTATTTCGCCTTTTTCGATGGATAAGTCGCCAACCCGAATATCTTCGCCCACATTGCAGATGTTTGTTTTTGTTGATTTCCCGGTAAATTCGATATGTGTATCGTCGATACTTCGGGTATCCTCCACCATGAGCACGCAATCGGCTCCAGATGGGAGAGGAGCACCTGTCATAATCTTGGCACATTGTCTAGTCTCAATTGTTTTAGTAGGCATAACACCGGCAGGAATTACCTCAATAACTTCGAGTTTACCGGATATGTCGGCCAGTTGACAGGCATATCCATCAACCGCTGTTTTACGGAAAGGGGGCATGTTTATATCGGAAATAATATCCTGTGCGAGTACCCTGTTTAGGCTTTGAGCTACCGGAACTTGTTCGGTTTTGCCAGTAGGATTCGATTTGGAAATGACTATACTGTATGCTTCCTGTAGCGAAATCATTGAAATTTTATTTGTGGGGACAAAGTTGGGAAAAATTAATTACATGTAAAATGACTTTTTTTACGGTAGGGGTATTTCTGTTAGTGGTACTGTACGTGTTAGTCTCTTACGTAAGTTTCTCATCTCAAAGAAAAAAGATAAAAAAAGATGGCATATAGTATGCCTTTTTGTGGAATAAAACTATTACGGTTCAATTTTGATTTTAGTTTTCCCATTATGTTAGGAATAGAGTAAAATGAATTGAACGAGTTGTTTTTCTTGCTACATTTACACCTTGCTAAATTTTGATGGTGGTTGAATAAATAAAAATGGTATGAATTTAAAATTTCGCCTTACAATCATGAACTTCTTCCAGTTTTTTGTGTGGGGTTCGTGGCTTATTACTATTGGTAATTACTGGTTTCAGACTAAAGGCTGGTCGAGTTCGGAGTTTGGTATAATTTTTTCCACAATGGGAATTGCCTCTCTGTTTATGCCTGCAATAGCAGGAATGGTTGCCGATAGGCTTGTAAATGCCGAAAAACTTTACGGGGTATTTCATCTCCTGAGCGGAACTTTCCTGTTTTTTTTGCCACAGGTAAACAACGCTTTTGCCTTTTTCTGGGTAATTTTAATGGCAATGATTTTTTATATGCCAACCATTGCTTTGGCAAATTCCATTGCCTACAACGCTTTAAAAAAGAATAACTACGATATTATAAAAGATTTCCCGCCCATCCGGGTTTTTGGCACAATAGGATTTATTGCGGCAATGTGGGTGGTAAACCTTTCGGGGAATAAAAGCTCCGAGAACCAGTTCTACATTGCCTCGGCAATATCTATACTGCTGGGTCTTTACTCGTTTACGCTACCCAAATGCCCCCCGTTGGGCGATAAAAGCGGTGATCTATCGTTGTCAAAACGGTTGGGTTTAGATGCATTTAAGCTTTTCAAGAATAAGAAAATGGCGTTGTTTTTTATTTTTTCGATGTTTCTGGGAGCGGCGTTACAGCTTACAAACGCCTATGGCGATGTTTTTCTTGATGACTTTAAGAACATTCCGGAGTACGCCGATTCTTTTGTTGTAAGGTATTCCACCATTATAATGTCAATTTCGCAAATTTCGGAAACCTTGTTCATCCTGGCAATCCCATTTTTCCTGAAGCGTTTTGGCATTAAAAAGGTTATGCTTATCAGCATGGTTGCATGGGTACTGCGGTTTGGACTTTTTGCTTACGGAAATCCGGCCGACGGCCTGTGGATGATTATTCTTTCCTGCATTATTTACGGAATGGCCTTCGACTTTTTCAATATTTCCGGCTCCCTTTTCGTTGAATCCTCGACCGATGAGTCAATAAGATCGAGCGCACAGGGCCTATTTATGATGATGACCAATGGAATTGGGGCTATTCTGGGAAGTTCGCTGAGTGGATTTGTCATCAAGTCGTTCTATACCCTCCCCAACGGGGTTAAGGATTGGCATTCTATTTGGCTGCTGTTTGCCATCTATTCGTTGGTAGTTGCAGTTCTGTTTGCCGTTGTGTTTAAGCACAAGCATAACCCGCAGGAGGTTCAAAACGTTAAGCATTAAGTAGGATGCCGAATTATGAATACTAAAATCCCCGGGATTTCCCGGGGATTTTTCGATGATATTGGTAAATTTACTTGGTAATTTCGCTTAGCTGGGTAAAACAGCCGTCAACTGCCGCCAGTAAATCGTTTTGAATGCTTTTATAGTGAACTTTAACGGCTTTCGGATCATCCTTTTTTTCCGGATTGTTAATTCTGGTGATTAGCTCGTTACGTTTTCCAATCATAGATTCAATGATTGACAGGGCTTTATCGCGATTTTTATCGCCATTAAGCAACATGTAGGTATAGCAGTCGCTAACCACTTCGTTTACCAGAAAGTCAACATCTTTCTTTAAATTTCTTCTGTTTGCCATAGTTGAGTCGTTTAATTGAGGCACAAAGGTATAAATTAGATTGAAAATAGGAAACCGTGAGAGGGGTTATTTGGATTCTGGGAAAGATTGCTTTAAAGCTACCTTAAGCGTTATCTTTTTTCAGCTTCGTTGTTCATCTGCGGCATATCCACCTCATCCGGGAAATTGCCCAGCAGGTACCTGCAAAAGTAATCGCCCATTAACCAAAAATAGTATTCGGTCATATCGCCATAGCCGTGACGTTGACCGGGGAAAATAAATATATCGAACCGTTTGTTGGCTTTAATCAAAGCATTGGCCAATCGTATGGTATTTCCGGGGTGAACGTTGTTATCGGCCTCGCCAAAAGTTAGCAGTAGATGTCCTTTTAGATTTTTAGCAATTTCGGAGTTTTTATCGATGCTATACTCAAAGCTAACATTTCCGCTTGTATCGGCAATTTCCTTGACACCATGATGTTTCTCGCTCCACCACCGGTTGTATATATTGTTTTCATGATTTCCGGCATTGGAAACTCCAACTTTGAAGAAGTCGGGGAAGGTTAACATTGCTGCAGCGGTCATAAATCCGCCGCCCGAGTGTCCATGTATTCCAACCCGGTTTATATCGATGTATTTATGCTGATAGGCCAACTGTTCCGCTACTGCTTTTTTGTCGGCTAAGCCGTAGTTACGTAAGTTGCCATATCCATAGCTGTGGTACCATTTTGAACGGGCCGGGTTCCCTCCACGATTTCCTACAGTTATAACAATAAACCCAAACTGAGCCAGCCTATCAATACGATCCATTCGGGTGGAGAAGGAAGAGTTTACCGCCTCGGTTTGCGGTCCGGGGTAAACGTACTCAATTAATGGGTAGAGTTTTGTTGAGTCAAAATTGAAGGGTTTGTACATTACTCCGTAAAGGTCGGTTATTCCATCGGCTGCCTTAATCGTGAATGGTTCTGGAAACTTATATCCGGCCTGGAACAGTAAGCCGAGATCGGCTTTCTCCAACAACATTATTTCGGTACCTTGGTTGTCCATCAACTTGGATTCTGGAGTTGTGTTGACCCGTGAGAAATTATCGACAAAGAATTTTGTGTTATCATCCATACTTACAGCGTGGTCGTAATTTCCCCTGTTAAGCAGCTTTAACCCACTTCCGTCCAGATTGATACGGTAGTGGTGCATGTAGTAAGGATTCTCATTGGGTTCCCTGCCACATGCTACAAAGTAAAGAACCCTGTTGGGTTCATCAACACCTTCAACATTATCGCAGTGGAATGTACCAGAGGTTATTTGACGGATTAACTTCCCATTGTTATCGTACAGGTAAAAATGCCCCCAGCCATCGCGTTCCGACCAGAAAATTATTTCCTTCTCGTTATTTGCCAGGGTTATTCCGTTAAAATCGATGTAAGTATTCAGCCGCTCCTCGATTACTGGTGTCACTTTTGCTGTTTTGGGATCGGCGTAGCATACATCTACCCGTTTTAAATCGCGGGAGGTACGTACAAAGTAAACCCTGTCGTTGTATTTCGATATCCATTGAATGGGAACGTAATCATCGTCCCTATCGCTTGCTTTTACATGTGCATTCAGAATCATGATGTCCTGATCCTTAAAGGCACTTATGTCTGGCTTAATAACGGTATCCTTTTCCAAATTGAAGATCAAAAGTTCATCCTGGGGTGCTTCTTTCTCACCGGGCATCTGGTATTTGTAGGTTTCCAGGGTTGGCCGTGGGGCCGATAATGTTTTTATAACCCATAGGTCTTTAACGTTGCGCTGGTCGGTTCGTGTCATGGCAAAGTACTTGGAATCGTGCGACCATGTTACGAAGGCCGATTTGCGCTTATCCATATTTTTAACTTCATCAACGTTATCCTCTTCCTTTCGGCTGAAACCGTAGCTGTAATCCTTTTCGCCGTCAGTGGTAAGCTGATGTTCCACGATGGTTGAGTCATCCTCATTCTTAAGTGCCTTTTCGTAGTTGGCCTTATCCATCCAGTATAGGTTGTATTTTTTGCTGAAAACTACAATTTCGCCATTGGGGGCAATATTTGCCCAATCGGGATTTTCTTTGGGCTTTTTGTAATCGTCGAGTAGCACAACCTTGCCTGTGCCTACGTTATACTCAAAGTAGTACGTTTTTTTGTCGGGTTTTGATGATGCCTTTTTGTCTTTCTTTTGCTTCATATCGTTTTCCTCATCATCCTTTTTATCCTCATCAACCAATGTGCTTTTTACTTCGAATTGAATGGTGGTTTCGTTCTTGATGAATTTAATTCTTTGAATGGGTAGATGCCGGGCATCGAAAGGTTCCTTTGTGAGGTGCGATAGCTGTGCAGCCATATCAGCATTATCGAAAAGTACCTTGCGGCTGCGTAGGGCCGGATCGACAATATAGTACGTTTTGCCGGAGGTGGTTTCGTAGCTGTACCAAAATTTTGTGCTATTTTTTAGCCAATGGGGTTTTACGGTGGTGCTGAAAACCATATTTTCAAGTTTTTTGGGCGAGAATCGGGCTGGTAATTCATAGTCTGCCTTTATTATGGGTATATTTTGCCCCACTAGCACGGCAGATGAAAGAATTGCTGCCAAGGCGATTAAAAAGAACTTTTTCATGTTTAGATTTTTAGTTAGGGATTAGCAAAGTCTTTTACTTTGACATGAATTAAAATTTAAAGTTTAAATTGTTGCTGATTTTATAGATTAAACTTTCAATTGCAATGAAGATCAAATCAAAGATTATTAACTATCCGAAGTAAAGTAGATTAAATGTAAACTTGTTATTTTCAAATTTTTATGTGAATGAAGAAATTTTGTTTTGTTTTGGCCGCTGTTGTTTTTGCTTTGGAACCATTTGCTCAGAATGAACCCCAGACAATTGCAGAAAAATCAAATTATACTTCAACATCGACCTACCGTGATGTGATGAATTTTATTGGGGTGGTTAAAAGGCGTTCCACCAACATTAGAGTTGAGAATTTGGCCACAACTACAGAGGGACGAGACATTCCATTGCTCATTGTTGGGAATCCTGTTCCGAAGAAACCCGCAGATATTGGAAATAGAATAGCTGTGTACATTCAGGCAAATATACATGCCGGCGAGGTAGAGGGTAAGGAAGCAGCACTTATGTACGTTCGTGATTTATTGAAAAATACTGATACGGAGATTTTTAAAAATGTTGTGTTGCTTGTTTGCCCCATATTCAATGCCGATGGGAATGAACGTATAAGTACGGCAAACAGAACCAACCAGAATGGCCCGGTTAATGGCGTGGGAGTGAGACATAACAGCTTATACCTGGATCTTAACCGCGATGCCATGAAAGTAGAATCGAACGAGATACAGGGCGTTATAAGCAATGTGCTCAATAAGTGGAACCCTGCAATTGTGATGGATTGCCATACAACCAATGGATCGTACCACCAGGAGCCGGTAACCTTTACCTGGATGATGAACCCTAACGGTGATAGGACTCTGATAAACTACATGCGCGACAGGTTGATGCCCCAGGTATCGCAAACACTTGGGGACAAGTATAATACGCTGAACTGTTTTTATGGCGAGTTTATAGATCAAAAGGATTACGATTTAGGCTGGGTTTCATACGCATCGGAACCCCGGTATTTTTCAAATTACGTTGGGCTTCGGAATATCCTGGGAATTTTGAACGAGAATTACGTGTATGCCGATTTTAAGTCGAGAGTTTTGGGGTGCTACAACTTGATATCCTCATTAATGGATTATGCTTCATCTCATAAATCGGAAATTATGCAATTAATATCCGATGCCGATAATCGTAATTTTAATTTAGGAACTCAAACCAATCCAGTAGATTCTTTTGCCATTACCTATAAAGGAGTTCCAACTCCCAATGAAGTTACCATTTTAACCTACGAGGCCGAGGCATATACTGATGGAAATGGAAGGGAGCGATTCCGTAAAACAAACAGGAAACGGACCGTTACAATTCCTTATATTGCCGATTATGTTCCAACGTCCAGTATAGCCTATCCGTTTGCTTACATTTTACGTGTTAGCGATCCTGCAATAAATAGCGTTTTAAAAATTCATGGTATTGCTGTGGATAAGTTGACCGATTCGGTGAGCATCGCGGTAGAACGATTCGATATAGATTCGTTGATACCCGAACTTCGATTGAATCAGGGGCATTATACCGATAAAATTTACGGAAAATACACAACGGTAAACATGCGTTTCGATGCAGGCGCGTTGGTAATTAAAACCTCACAGAAGCTTGGTCGCTTGGCGGCATACTTACTCGAACCGCAATCTGACGATGGACTGGTTTACTGGAACTATTTCGATAGGTATTTAGTTCCTCAGTGGGGGGAAAACTATTATCCTGTTCCCGTTTATCGGATCGATAACCCTGTAGATTTACCGTTGTCAAAGGTTGATTTTTAATATAAGATGCAGAATGTATATTGAGTTGTTTAGGCCGAGTTACGTGCGGCATTAATAATACCAAACGAACATTGAACAACCATGTCGGCATAGTCATCGGCATGGTTTTTATTTCCAAGTTCAAGTTCTTCAAAATACATCAATAAGGCATACTGTTGGATTATAACCAGCGGTTTTATCATATTTTCCCGTAACCTAACGGAGAGTAGATCTTTCGGATTTTTCTCCATCAATACTTTTGAGCCGGATACCCGGAGAAGGTATTTGACAGCGTTGGAGTACTCGTTGAATAGGATTTGCCATATTTCATTAAAATCACCATTCTTGCTAATAAATGATGATATTTCGAAATCGGTTTTTTCAAGTACCATTTGGCTGTTCTCAACCAAGGTTCTAAAAAAACGACTTTGCTTATATAAATCGAAAAGATTATCGTCGCCATATTTCCCGAATACATGCTTTAGGGCAACCCCAAACCCGTAAAATCCGGGTATGTTTTGTTTGTTTTGGCTCCACGATCCTACGAATGGAATGGCTCGCAGATTTTCCAGCTGTATAGTTTCGTCCTGATTTCTTTTATCGGGACGGCTTCCTATGTTGGTTTTCCCGAAAAAGTTTAACGGCGAATATCTTTGCATATATGGCACAAAATCGCTCCTATTCTTTAGATTGCAGTAAAAATCCTTGCTAACCTCCATTATTTCGTCCATGATTTTCCTGTGAACATCAGGAAATTCTGCATGGTATTTAGAGTCTAGCTTATTCTTAATTGCAGCGCTTAGCAGCTGCTCCATGTTGTACTGGGCCGATACTTTAGTGCCGTAGTTGGAGCTGATGGTTTGCCCCTGAATGGTTAGCTGTATTTCCCTATTGGCCACATTATGGGCCTGCGCCGCATAGTATTGATGCGTTTTTCCACCTCCACGGGCAGCAGGGCCCCCTCGTCCATCGAAGAAAACCACGTGAACTCCGTATTTATCCGATACTTTGCTGAGTTTTTCCTTTGCACGGTAAATGGACCAGTTGGCTGCAAAATATCCACCGTCCTTTGTTCCGTCTGAAAATCCAAGCATTATTGTTTGCTTGCTCCCCCTGCGCTCTAGATGTTCTCGGTAACTTTTACTACTGTAAAGAAGCTCCATAATTGAATCGCATTGCTCCAAATCGGTTATGGTTTCGAACAATGGAATAAAATCAATCGAAAGATTTTCTTCATTCCAGCCATTGATGGTGAAAAGGTTGTAAAGCATCATTACATCCGATGCCCTCCCACAATTCGAGATAATGAAACGGTTGCATCCCTTTTCACCATTCCGTTGCTGTATGCTTTGAACCTTTTGAATGGTTGAGCAGGTGTCGGCAGTAATTCCTGATTTTGGCTTTAGATGATTCTTTTGTAGCGAGAACTGCTCAATCCAGTTTAACCGCTCCGTTTCGCTTGTAAAGGAAACATCGGAATAATGGTAATCCGATAGCTCGGCGTAAATATCACGGATTACCCTTGAATCCTGCCTAATGTCGATTGTGGCAAAATGGGTACCGAATATTTTGATGGTGCTAATTAGATTTTCCACCTCATTGCTATATAAACCAAAATAATCACTATCAATTTTAACCTTTATGTTAAGCAAATTATCGGTTAGCAATTTGGTCTCCAGCGCGCAGCTGCTGGTGAAACATTTGTAAAGTTCCTGCTCGATCACCATGATTTCGTCAAAAACCTTATCAAAGGTAATATGCCTTTTAATCCGGCGTATTTCCTGGTAATACTTGCGGATTATTGATTTACGTAACAATTCAGCAACATTCTCGGTAATTTCCGATGTAACGTTCGGATTTCCATCCCGATCTCCGCCGGGCCAAAAACCAAGTTCAATAAGATTTTCGTTTATAATGCCATCGGTTGGGAGTATTGAAAAAACTATTTTATGAATTGATAGTACCGCATCAAAGAAGATATTCTCCAGGTACCAAATCAAGCTGGTTGCCTCGTCGATGGGCGATGGCTTTTTGTTTTTGTGGAACGGTGTAAATGTTAGCTGCTGTAGCTGTTTCCCAACGCTGTCGATATCGTTACTCCGAATTGATTTTTCCAAATCGTTTATAATTGCCAGAATGGTTCCCGGGTAAAACTGTGTTGGGTGGGCTGTAAGCACAAGCCGGATACGTAAATCCGAGAGGGTTCTTATAATTTCATCCTCATTGCCTTTATTCAGATAATTTTTTAGCACGAATAGTAGCGAGTTGGAGCCATTCAGATCATTTATCTGATCGAATGCAGAATCCTCCACAGCATCGAAAATTACAATTTGCCGTTCGGTTATTCTTATAAAGTCGCGTAAAAGGTCATCGATGTCCTCCCTGCTTAGTGCTTGATTGAGCTCCCCCGCAAAT
>JBFXEO010000093.1:0-10698 GCA_050180015.1 Bacteroidales bacterium
AGCCTTCGTACAGCAATATTTTCAATTTCCCGGAGATATCGGCCATTCATACATTTCTGGCACTAAGGGCAATTGCGAAGGATGAGGCGTTAGTTCGATCGCTGGACAGGTTAAGGTAATACCGAGGGTTCAATCAGCGACACACCAGGTTGACCTCAAAATTCTCCTCTTTTCGGCTTACCTGTGTTTCTAGGATGATTTTTCATCTTTAACCGCCACCAAAAGGTATATTGCTACAATAGTTGCCACCGTTCCCGATATAATGAAAACTTGCATTGCTCCAACTTTAAGCCAGATTAAACCTGCAAGGCTGCTTGCTATGAGCGTGGCAATACTCTGGAAGCTGGTGTAGAATCCAATGGCAGTGGCGGTTTTATTTTTACTAACCATATTGCTGATCCATGCTTTGGAAATTCCCTCTGTTGCAGCAGCGTAGAAAGCGTATAGCCCGAATAGCACGGCAAAAATGGGAAGCCTACTGGCAAAGCCAAATAGCAGGTAAACAGCTCCAAAGGTGAAAATTCCGAATACCATAATACGTTTCATTCCCAGCTTATCGGCTAGGTGGCCCATGGGTAACGATAGCACTGCATAGATAAGGTTGTAAAAGATATAGAGTGAAATCATCTGGGTATCGGTACACCCCCGCTCTTTCACCATGAGTAGCAGAAAAGCATCGGAACTGTTGAATAGTGCAAATATAAGAAGCCCAGCCACCAAAAGTTTATACTTTACGGGAGCTTGCCTCCAGTAGCTGAAATAGCTGAAAAATCCTTTTTTGCCATCAGGTTGTTTCTCTTCCTGTTTCTTTTTTTCCGAGAGGAAAAACGTTAATGCAACTGCAACTAAGCCCGGTACAAAGGCAATGATAAAAAGCCATTGGTAGTTCCCGGGGTAAAAGTACAGGTATATTAGTGCGGCTACCGGGCCAATGGCAGCCCCAAGGGTATCCATTCCCCGGTGAAATCCAAACACTTTTCCCTTTGTTTGAGGGGTTGCCTCGTCGCTAAGTAGGGCATCGCGTGCACTGTTCCGTATTCCCTTGCCCAGCCTATCCATGGTTCTTATCCCGAATATCCAAAGCGGAAATGTGAATGCAGCCATTAGCGGTTTGGATATTGCGCTTAGCAGGTAGCCCCAGCGTACGAATGGAACCCTTTTGCCAATTCTATCGGATATACTTCCAAAGTACCCCTTGCTTAATCCGGCGGTTGCTTCCGCAAGCCCTTCCAGTATTCCAATAAGAAGTACAGAAAATCCTATGGATTTAAGAAAAACGGGCATTACCGGGTAAAGCATTTCGCTGGCAATGTCGGTGAATAGGCTTACAAACGAAACTAAAAGTATGGTTTTGGTAAGAAATTTTTTCATGGTGTAATTACAGGTTTAAAATGAAAAATGTATCTAAGATATTCAAGTTTTAGGATATTATCCTTAGACAGTGTAGAATAAATTTTAATACAATTTAAGGGATTTCATCTATACCCCACTAACAGCCCGGCGTTCACACTCAACTCTGAATAATTTTAGGATTGTTTTTAGCTATCCACGCACAATACTCAGCATAGGTTACAGGCCAAAGACCCTTTAATGATTTATTAAAACACCCCACATAAAAATATTCCATAACTTGAGTATTTTTGCAGGACAAAATTTTACAGTATGCTTAAGCGAACAAAAATTGTAGCCACTCTATCGGACAAACGTTGCGATATTAATTTCATAAAATCGCTTTACGATGCAGGAATGAATGTTGCACGGTTGAATACCGCCCATCTGAACCTAGAAACGGCAAAAGCTGTCATTGACAGCATTCGCCAGGTTTCGGAAAATATTGCGATACTTGTCGATACTAAAGGCCCAGAAATAAGAACATCATCAAAGGGAGTTGACCTAAAGGTTGAGACAGGTAAAAAAGTAGTAATCCAAGGCGATCCCGACGGCGAATCGGGTGGCGATACAATTTATGTGAGCTATCCAAATATTGCCGACGAAGTACCCATCGGTAATTTTATTTTAATAGACGATGGAGAAGTTGAGCTGAAGGCAATAAACAAGCAGGATGGCAAGCTTATTTGCGGGGTAATGAACGGTGGCATCATCAAGCTCCGTAAAAGTGTAAACCTTCCGGACTTACACATTAACCTGCCATCGCTCTCGGAAAAGGATAAAGACTTTGTAAAATTTGCCGTTGAAAATAACATTGATTTTATTGCCCATAGCTTTGTACGCAACAAACACGATGTGCTAGAGATTAAAGAAATACTGCATCACCATAACAGCCCAATAAAAATTATCGCAAAAATCGAAAACCAGCAGGGGGTAGATAATATTGATGAAATACTGGATCATGCCTACGGCATAATGGTGGCCCGGGGCGATTTGGGAATTGAAATCCCAGCCGAGAAACTTCCCGTTATCCAGCGCAGAATAGTAAAAAAATGTATAGAGAGCAAGAAACCGGTGATTATTGCTACCCAAATGCTCCATACCATGATTGAACATCCCCGCCCCACCCGTGCCGAGATTAGCGACATTGCCAACGCAATTTACCAGCGTGCCGATGCCATAATGCTTAGCGGGGAAACTGCCTATGGTGCATACCCCGTAGAATCGGTACAGGTAATGACCAGTGTGGCCCGTGAGGTTGAGGAGGCCTTGGACCCAGATCATACGCTAAACCTGGTTAGGGTAAACAACGAGGTTACGGCAACCCTGGCCCGCTCGGCGGTACGTGCGTGTAGCTCGTTGCCCATTAAGGCAATTATTGTTGATACGCTTACCGGAAGAACCGGGCGTTACCTGGCGGCATTCCGTGGCAGAATTCCTGTTTACGCAATTTGCTATAAACCAATTGTAATGCGCCAGCTGGCACTCTCATTCGGGGTAGAGGCCGTTTACATGGAACCCCGTACCTCGCGCGACCATTTCCTTACCGATGCCATTGGGCTGATGCTGGAACACCGTAAAATTGCCTCGGAGGATGTGGTTCTTATTATTGGTGGAAGTTTTGGACCAAGTAACGGTGCTACTTTCATGGAAATTAGCAAGGTGAAAAATTTGATCAAAAAATAGATCGGTAACGGGTGAACTACCAAACCATTTTTGCTCCCAGAATAATTCGTTTCCGAGGGGAGTATTTGCAAAGAATACTTTCCTTAACTGCTCTCGTGATACTCTTTACTCTACACGCCGCAAATGCCCAGCAAAACTACGAGGCTTGGTACAGGCTGAGGGCAGCAATAGATCGGCAGGAAAAATCAGAAGCCCTGGAATGGATTGACTCCTGCCTAAAGCTAAAACCTTTACGGTACTCCAACTATATAGATATTGGCAAGGCATACTACCTAAATGAGCAGTACAACGATGCCCTGGTTTACTTTAAAAAGGCAGAGTCAGTACGGAGTAACTCTGCGAGTTACCTGTTGGCAAGAACCTACAGTATGCTGGGCGACACATCCAGCTGCTTCCTGTGGTTACAGAAAAATTTAGAATCGGCACAAAGAGAGAAAGAGAGTGTAATCCTGCTCGACAGGGCATTCCATAGTATTCAAAAAACTCAGGGATGGAAGAGTATCTGGGAGAAAGATTGGTACAACTCGCTTAACAAGGTTACTGCCGAAGCAGAATACCTCAACGGTAATCAACGGTTCGAGGAATCGCTCGACCTGCTAAATGCAAGAATTAAGGGTAGCAAAAGCCGATTTGTACTCTATGAATTAAGAGGCGACGCGTACTTACATTTGAATAACCCGCAGGCAGCAGCCAATGACTATAGCATTGCCTACAAAAAAAGCAAGAAAAATCCCGTTTACCTTGCCAAAATAGCTCAGGCGTTGGTAGCCAGAAAGCAGTACCCACCAGCAATAAAAAAAATAAACGAAGCGATAGAAAAATCTAACGGTGATCCAACGTTTTACCTCGACAGGGCGAAGATATACGGTAAAATGGGACAGCCAGCCTACAGCTTTGATGACCTAAAATACTACTTAACCTTCTACCCGAACAATACAGAGGCTATGGAATTGCTTCCAGAAAGTGCATACAATGCAGGTCAATATGTTGATGCCCTTTGGACTTTGGCAAAACTCATAAAAACAAACCCGGACAACCCAAGGTATCATTTTCTAAGGGGGATTACGTACATCAAAACCGAACAGCCACGGCTAGCCATAGCAGAGCTCGACATTGCCATTGTAAATGAGTATAACGTGGCCGAAGCATACTACCATAAAGGCATCGCACTTATAAACCTGGGGGAATACCCCGAGGCATGCAAATGTTTTTCCGCATCGGTGCGGTATGGAAAATTTAACGCTCAGGAATGGCTGTACAAATACTGCAAAAAATAATTCAACCTGTAATACGTTACCTACAACTCATCCCGATGATTCAACAGCTCATCGGGATTTTTTTTTATTAAAAGGTTGGATGCTTCAATTTTGTTTCCGAAATAGTGTAACGAACGGAAACAATGAAAAATATTCTATTAGCAGCATTAATAATCATTTCTCTAAGCGTTAATGCACAGGTTATTGTTAAAGGAAAAGTTACAGATAAAAGCGGAAACCCTTTAATTGGAGCCAATATTATTGTTAAAGGAACCTACGACGGTACTGTAACAGACTCTATCGGAAATTATTATTTAAAAGTAAATGCTGAAAACCCTACCCTGATCGCAACCTATATGGGCTACATCAATCAGGAAATTCAGGTGAGTTCTGCACAGAGTTCAACGGAAATCAATTTTAAACTAAAGGAGCAGGCCAATCAAATTGAAGGAGTTATTATATCGGCTGGAACATTCGAAACCGCCGACAGAAAACGCAGCGTTACGCTCCAACCGTTGGATATTGTAACAACTCCCAGTGCAACTGGCGATATTTACGGAGCGTTAACCTCGTTACCCGGAACCGCAACTATTGGCGAGGATGGTCGCCTATTTGTCCGTGGTGGCGATGGCTACGAGAGCAAAACCTTTATTGATGGTTTACTTTCGAAAAAACCGTACAGCTCCAACGTCCCTGATTTGCCCAGCCGAGGTCGATTCTCCCCTTTCCTGTTCAGCGGAACAACTTTCAGCACAGGGGGATACTCTGCAGAGTACGGGCAGGCATTGTCGTCAGCATTAATCCTTAGCACCAACGCATTTCCGCAGAAAACTCAAACCGACATATCGTTAATGTCTGTTGGCGGTGGAGTTACACAAACATTCAAGGGTGAAAATTCTTCGATATCGGCAGGGGTTGAGTACATGAACCTTCAACCGTACTATCAGCTGTCGTCTCAACGATTCGAGATGAATAAATACCCGGAATCTGTTGGCTTAACTTTGGTTGCTCGTCAAAAGTTTGGTAAAGATGGAATGCTTAAGGTTTTCAGTACATATTCAGGAACTCATTTTGGGCTGCAATACCCCGACCTAACAGTGCCCGGTTCCATGTCGAATATTTCAATTGAGAACAAGAATAATTACACAAATCTATCGTATAGCGATAAATTAGGTAATGGGTGGTATTTGCGAAGCGGCGTTGCCTTTACAATTGACGAGAATAATCTGGACTTGCAATCGTACTTGGTTGATGAAACCAATAGAAATCTCCAAGCAAAAATTACCTTGAAGAAAAGTTTTAGCGAGAATGCATCGTTACTTTTTGGCGCGGAGGAAACATACAACTACTTCAATCAGGATTACCATGAGGTTAGTACATCGTTCAGCAATATCAGCAAATTCCACGATTTTGAAACGGCAATTTACGCAGAGGCAGATTACAGACCAATCAGTAAAATTGCGCTAAGGGCAGGAGTTAGAGGGGAGCATAGCAGCTTGCTAAACGGTAACAACTTGGGTGCGAGATTCTCCGCTGCTGTACGAATTACCAGCTCGTCGCAACTGTCGCTCGCCTACGGTAATTTTTACCAAACGCCCGAGGAGAGTTTGCTCCGATTTACACATAGCCTTGATTTTGAAAGGGCAAACCACTACATTGCTAATTTTCAATGGGAAAGGAACGACAGAATATTCAGAATTGAAGCTTACAAAAAGGACTACCAGAATCTGGTAATGTATAACTCAACGGAATACTGGAATGGTAACTTGTACAGTAATTTGGGCAAAGGGCATTCCCAGGGAATTGATATATTTTACCGCGACAGAAAAACTTTTAGATCTTTAGAATGCTGGATTTCATACTCCTACGTGGACTCAAAGCGAATATACCGCGATTACCCCGCAATGGTTACCCCACCTTTTGCGCCAACCCATTCGGCAAGTTTTGTGGCAAAAAAATGGGTGCAGGGCATTACAACCCAGTTCGGAATCTCAACCACCTTCGCAACAGGACGATCCTACAACAACCCGAATAGCAGCAAATTTATGGACGGCCTTGCCCCATTTTACCACGATGTTAGCATTAACTGTAGCCACTTAACTACTATTCTGGGGAAATCCACAATCATCTACAGCTCTATTAACAACCTGCTAGGACGTGACAATATTTACGGGTACAGATATTACAGCGTACCCAATGCTGAAGGAGTATATGAAGCATTTCCGCTGAAATCGGACTCGAAGAGGTTTTACTTCGTAGGAATATTTGTAACACTGTAAGACTGTTAGGCTATTCGTAAAAATATTACCGAACAGGCAAGCAGCCGAACAACCCGAATAACCCAAACACCAAATAACTTAATAGCCAAAAAAATGAAAAGAACAATTTTAACAGCAGCTACCCTAATGGTTTTAGGAAACGCAATGGCTCAACAGCCCGACTTCGAAAGTGCAATGCAAGAAACATTTACACTTTTTGATAGTGCCCAAACAACAACCGATTTACAGGCTGTAGCAGGCCAGTTTGAGAGAATTGCCACAGCTGAATCAACCAGGTGGGAGCCCCTTTACTACCATGCGTTCACCTACATCAACCTAAGCTTTAGGGAAAAAGATGGCGATAGAAAGGATGCCATACTCGATGTGGCCCAAAAAGGCATTGACAGGGCGCTGGAGCTGGGAGGCGATAAATCGGAGCTTTACGCCCTGCAAGGGTTTCTTTACCAGGGAAGAATGCAGGTTAGCGCAATACGCGGTATGACTTACTCCCAAAAGGCAGCAGAAGTTCTTGAGAAAGCTGTAAAAGAAAATCCTGAGAATCCAAGGGCACAATTCCTTTTGGCGCAGAATATCTACTACACTCCTAAGATGTTTGGCGGTGGAAGTAAAAACGCATTGCCAAAATTCCAGGAGGCAAAAGGGCTATTTGAAAAAGAGAACGGAAAAACAGGAATTATGCCAAAATGGGGTGCAAAATCGAATCAACGAATGCTGGATGAATGCTTAAAGGAAAATAGTTAACTTTAAAAATTTAATAGCATTATTACTGGTTTGCCATTTTTAAGCGAAGCGAAAAATCTCTAGTAGTATTTATAGATAAATCACTTCGTTCAGGATGACAGCAAAGAGGGAAAACCTGTAAACCCCAAAAAAAATGAACTCAAAGCAAATTAAACGATTTACTATTCGCCAAGTTATAGATATTACTCTATGCTATCTTTTAAGCTTTGGCCTTACCTATATTTTCATCGGAAATAGACTTTTCACAAACTTTAGTACATCGTACAAAGGCACTATTTTAGGATTTGGATTGTCTCTTTTACTGTGGAAGGGGAATCAATTTATTGGCTGGGTTGTGGACAAAATGTATCCTTGGAGTTTAAATCCAAAACAAACCCTGAAAATTTCTCTAATCAGCTCCTTTGCCTATAGCTCTATAGCAGTGTTCATCGTTAACCTTCTTGTTTACCAGTATCTTTTAGGGGTGAATTTTATGGGTAACCTATCGGGTTATATCCCTGCAATGTTCCTTGAGATTTTAGTTTCAGTCCTTATTACGATTAGCTTTTACCTTGCCTACTTTTTCAAATGGTGGCGCATTGCAGCTATCAACGAGGAAAAATTAAGGCAGGAGGCCATTCAGCTCCGCTACGATGCCCTAAAAAGCCAGGTTAACCCACACTTTTTATTCAATAGCTTAAGTGTGCTCATCTCGCTTGTAGATACTGATCCTACAAAAGCGAAGCAATTTATACAGCAGTTTTCCGATATATACCGTTATGTGCTCGATCAGAAAGATAAGGAATTGGTGAATTTGGATGAAGAAATAAAGTTTGTTCAATCCTATACCAATCTTCACCAAATTCGTCATGGTGAAAGCTTAAAAGTATCCATTGATATTAACGATTTGTCGGGCTTTATCATTCCTCTATCGTTGCAAACCCTACTGGAAAATTGCTTTAAGCACAACATAATCTCAGAGGAAAGCCCTCTTACCGTAAAGCTTTGGAGGGAGAATGAGTTTATAGTTGTGCAGAACAACCTGCAAAAAAAGAGAACATTACCGGATTCGAATGGAATTGGACTGGAGACTATCAGCAAAAGGTATGAGTATCTTTCTTGTCAGCCTATGGAAATTATTCAGGATGAGGGTCAATTTACTGTAAGGGTTCCAATTATAAAATCCATCTCTTAAAACCCACTTAAAATGAAGTATTTAATTTTACTATCAATGCTCTTTTTCGTTTCGGAATTTGCATTAATGATTGTTAAGCGCTCTAAAAAGATTAAGTCGAAACAACAAGGCGATAAGGGTTCATTGGTTCTGCTGTGGGTAATGATTACGCTTTGCCTTACCCTTGGATTCTCCTTTGCGAGCTATTCTATTTGGTCTTTAACAAACCTCATTATCGCTTCATTCGGTTTACTGATAATTCTTATAGGCGTTACTGTTCGATGGATTTCAATCATTCAGCTAAGCAGCGCGTTTACAGTTGATGTTGCAATTGCCAATGACCACAAACTTAAAACCAATGGAATATATAAGTATATTCGCCATCCAAGCTATTCGGGCTTGCTATTGATTATGACTGGCTTTGCAATATGCATGAACAGCGTAATTTCGCTATTCGTAGCTATAGTGCCAATGGTAGCTGCAATACTTTACCGAATTTACGTGGAGGAACAAATGCTTACCAACGAGTTTGGCGATGTTTACACCAGCTATAAAAAACAAGCAAGTAAAGTTATACCCTGGATTTTATAAATAATATTTCCGCTGATGAAGTATGTAATTGTTGAGGATGAAAAATTATCGGCTAAACGTTTAGCAAATATGATTCAGCAGCTTAATCCCAGCTATGAGCCCTTAATTATACTTGACTCTGTATCCTCTGCAGTAAAATGGTTGAAACAGAACCCACACCCTCAACTTGCCTTTTTCGATATTCAGCTGGCCGATGGCATCAGCTTTGAGATTTTTGAGCAGGTTAAAATCGATTTCCCGGTTATTTTCACCACGGCCTACAACGAGTATGCGCTAAAGGCATTCAAGGTAAACAGCATCGATTATCTGCTTAAACCAATAAGCGAGAACGAGCTAAAAGCGGCCATTGAGAAATTTGAACATACCCGAAGCACTCCAGGTTCGATTGATACAACCCCAATCGCAACGCTAATTGACCAGTTGAACAGCAGCTATAAATCGCGCTTTTTGGTGAAGGTTGGCGAGCATCTTAAAATGATTAATTGCACCGGTATTGCGTTTTTTCATAGTATGGGAAAATCCACATTCATAAAAAATACAGAGGGGCGCGATTACGCCATCGACCAATCGCTGGATCAGGTTGAGCTGGCCGTAAATCCAGCCGAATTTTACAGGGTAAACCGTAGCTGCATAATTAGTGTGAACTCTATCCGTGACATTGTGGCCTACTCCAATAGTCGCCTAAAAATTATACCAACCGTTAAAACCGACGAGGATATCATTGTTAGCCGTGAGCGCGTGTTGGGGTTTAAGGCATGGCTGGAGCGGTAGCTAATAAATTTGCAGCAAAGAACAGGCTTTACTACTGCCTTTTAATCTTTTTCAGTTGCCATTGTAAAACCAGTAAGGTTAAAACCGATGAGACAAAATCGGCTAACGGGCTACTAAGCCAAACTCCGTTTAACCCTAAAAAATGGGGGAGTATTATAAGCGCAGGAATTAAAAAAAGCACCTGCCTGGTAAGTGATAGAAAAATTGAGAAGTTGGCCCGTCCAATTGACTGAAAAAAGTTTGAAGTAACAATTTGAAAGCCAACAATTGGAAACATTATAAGGTTTAACCGTAAACCTGTCGATGCTAAGTCAATTAACTCTCCGTTAGCTGTAAATGCAGAAGAAATAGCATGGGGAAAGATTTCTGCCATTAAGAATACAAGTAGGGTTACACAGGTTCCCGCCAAAACAGTTAGTTTAAAAGCCCCAATAGCTCGAGGCGTTTTTTGCGCTCCGTAATTATATCCAACAATTGGCTGCATACCCTGATTAAATCCAATAACCACCATTACCGCTAAATTCCCCAAGCTATTGATTATACCATAAGCGCCAATTGCAAAATCACCGCCATACTTTTCTAGGCGAATATTCACGAAGGAAATTACAATACTGGAACTTATAAGCATAAGAAAATTTGACATTCCGACAGAAATAATATCCCGGATTATAAATCTTTTTAGCTTCATATAGCCCGGTAAAAAATGCAAAAAACTATTCGTTTTGGTAAAGTGAATAGTTACCAATACGGTTCCCGCCATTTGGGAAAGAACTGTAGCCAATGCAGCACCACGGATACCCCACTTAGAAACAAAAATAAACAGAGGGGCAAG
>JBFXEO010000094.1:0-10414 GCA_050180015.1 Bacteroidales bacterium
CTATGCTCATGCCGGTTAGGTAGGCACCCGTATCGTTGCTCCAAATTAGAAATAAGATGCCAAGCAACACTTTAGGGTCGTATGTCATTTTAAACGAAGACCCATTTATTACAATGAAGTTAAGCAACGAGAATGGTAGTGCAATGTAAAATATTCGCAGAATGGTGTAGGCAATATTCAGGATTGGCCTGGGCTGAGCCCGGTAAAGCTCAACTAAGAATATTCCTGAAAACAGGGGAATAAAACCGAATAGCGTGATTTGCTCCACTTTTCCCGATGTGTACAGGAATGACCAAACGTAAAGTGCTATTCCAATGGAAATGCCCAGCATGGTCTGTGGTTTTGTCCGTGCTTTTAAACCAAGCATGTAAAATTCGTACATGCAGGCAACCATCAGTGCCAAAAAAACAACGAAGAAAGTTATGTGGCCGATAAGAATTGCTCCTACTATAACAACCACAAATAGTACACCGCTAATTGTTCGTTTCAGAAATTCGCTCAATTGTCGATATTTTTTACTACTGTTTTTGCTGTATCAGCATTTTTCGACTCTACATAAATTTCGGCTTCACCAACTAGGTAGCTGGAATCTTGCTTATTTATTACAACGGTGTTTATGCCGTTTTCTTCCAGCACTTGCCTGGCAATCTCTGCCTGCCAGGGCTTATTTGTTGTGTAAACAACAGTCCAGTTCTCATCCATTGTCTTTGGATTTAGCTTCAGTTTTGTTCGATTCCTCGTCGAGTTCTTTAACCAGCTCCTGCTCACGGCTTAAGGTTTTGCGGGGACCAAAAATGTTTTCCAGGTCTTCGCTGAAGATTACTTCGCGCTCAAGCAGTAATTCCGCAAGTTTTGTGAAACTTTCTACATTGTCCGTAAGAATTCTCTTGGCATTTTCGTATGCGCCGTCGATTAAGATCTTAACCTCGCCGTCAATTTGTTCGGCGGTTTTTTCGCTGTAGGGTTTGTTAAATGAGAATTCCGATTGGCCTGATGAGTCATAGTAGCTGATGTTTCCAACAGTTTTTCCCATGCCAAAATATGCAATCATGGCGTAGGCTTGTTTTGTAACTCGTTCCAGGTCGTTAAGGGCACCGGTAGATATTTTTCCAAGCGTAACTTCCTCCGCGGCACGTCCGCCAAGCATGGCGCACATCTCCTCAAAGAGCTGTTCGGTTGTAGTAATCTGGCGCTCCTCGGGCAGATACCATGCAGCACCAAGGGAGCGTCCGCGTGGAATAATGGAGACCTTTAGCAGCGGGTTGGCATGTTCAAGTAGCCAGCTTACGGTGGCATGTCCAGCCTCGTGAAAGGCAATGGTACGTTTTTCTTCTTTCGATATTATTTTGTTTTTTTTCTCCAATCCACCGATAATCCTGTCTATGGCATCGAGAAAATCTTGTTTTTCAACCGAGCTCTTGTTTTTACGGGCAGCTATTAGTGCGGCTTCGTTGCAAACATTGGCAATATCGGCTCCCGAAAAGCCTGGCGTTTGCTTTGCCAGAAAAGATATATCGAAATTTGCATCAATTTTAATGGGTCTTAGGTGGACCTTGAAAATTTCGAGTCGCTCCTTGTAGTCTGGTAGTTCAACATGGATTTGGCGGTCGAACCTGCCGGCACGGAGCAAGGCGCGGTCTAAAATATCGGCCCGGTTTGTTGCTGCTATAATAATTACCCCTTGGTTCGATGCAAATCCATCCATTTCTGTAAGGAGTTGGTTTAGCGTGTTCTCACGTTCGTCGTTTCCTGAGAAATTGGGGTTTCGTCCGCGTGCACGTCCAATTGCATCAATTTCATCAATAAATACTATGCACGGAGCTTTTTCCTTGGCCTGGCGGAACAGGTCGCGTACGCGTGAAGCTCCAACGCCAACAAACATTTCCACAAAGTCGGAGCCAGACATGCTAAAGAAGGGAACGTTGGCCTCGCCCGCAACAGCCTTGGCAAGCAGCGTTTTACCTGTGCCCGGAGGGCCTACCAGGAGGGCTCCCTTGGGAATTTTACCGCCCAAATCGGTGTATTTTTTTGGATTTTTAAGGAATTCCACAATTTCCATAACCTCAATCTTTGCCTCCTCCAACCCGGCAACATCTTTAAAATCTATTTTGGAGGTCGATTCCTTGTCGAAGAGTTGTGCTTTTGATTTTCCAACGGTGAATATATTTCCAGGGCCGCCGGGTGCGCCGCCACGGCTCATTTTTCGGAATATAAATACGTATAGCCCAATGATTAGCAGGAATGGCAAAATCCAAACAAAAATATCGCCCCAGTAGTTGGGTCGATCCTCGTAAACCGGCTCAATCCTATCGTTCTCGGGTTTATCTTGCTGGGCATCGCTCAGCTGCTTTTCGAATGTTTCAATGGAGCCGATGGTAAAGTTGAAGTGGGGTCCGGTTTTTGGAACTGCACGTATTCCTGTTCCAAGCCTATCCTTATATTTATCGATTGCAGTTTCTTTAAGGAATACTTCAACCTTTAGCTGGTTCCGTACCACTATAAGTTTTTGTACTTCGTTGTTGGCGAGCATTTGGTTTTTTACCTCTTGCCACGAGGTTACAACGGCACTTTTGCCCGAGTAAAAGAATTGAAGGAATAGAATGCCCGCAATAATTAAAATGTAAACCCAGTAAACGTTAAACTTTGGTGGTTTAGATCGATTTTGGTCATCGATGTTTATTGGATTGTTACCTTTTGCTTTGCTGTTTTTGTTATCCATAATTTTATTAATTCTTAATTCTGAAGAATAACGCTACTCCATATAAAATGTTCTTTTATATGGTAGAATTGAAAGGTGATGTTGGCGTAAATTCGTTGTGATAGGTTACTTTGGCATCGGCCCAAAGATCATCTAACCGGTAAAAGTTTCTCCATTCTGTTTGGAATACGTGTACTACAATATCAACATAGTCCAGAACAATCCAGATGGAATTTTCGTAACCTGTCGAACGGAACACTTTTTCATCTAGCTTTTCCTGTACCTTTTCCTCAATATTGTTGGCAATGGCACTTACCTGAGTGGTAGAGTCGGCATTGCAAATAACGAAATTGTTACAAACGGCATTGGGCAAACTGCTAATATCGAGTGAAGTCAAGTTTTTCGCTTTTTTATCCTGAGCCGCTTCAATAATACACGAGAGCAGCTCCTGGGTGGGATTTGTTTTCTTCTTTTTAACAGCCATCTATACGTTTAAATGTAAGGCACAAATGTAATCAATTTTACATTGATTAAAAATGGTACTGAGGCATTCTATGGTTTTTCAGCTAGCGAGAACCGTTAAAAATGGTTATGGGAAATGCGCAGAAGATACAGCTTTATCCGCAAACCCCCGTGGGTTCTGTGGTCGGGGAAAACGCCATCCAGTATAGATAGCATTAACAGATACGGTTAATTGGCTGTAAATTGAGTAACAAGCTAAGGCCGTTTTTTGGTTGTCGGCTTCGGTTTTGTTCGTGTTGTCCTTTGGTGCAATAACCTGGTGGTCAGTAGTATTAACGATTTGGCGGTATTCGGATTTGTTGGCGTAAAGCTGAACAGGAAATGGAGCTTTACGTTTAATGCCCGGCATTGCAATTTGGTTTGATTGCATGATGTTTTAGCGCCAACAGAGTGTTAATTGTTGGTTGGATTGTGAGTTTATTTATAGAAAGAAGTATTAATTCTGGTAACTTTGCAGCTGGGTAAATAATTTTTTGGCATGAGCAAGGGAAAAGAGTCAAAACCTCATATTGGGATTTATGGTCGCCGTAACAACGGTAAAAGCTCGTTGATTAACCTGCTGGCGGGGCAGAATGTTGCCATTGTATCGGATTTTGCCGGAACTACAACCGATCCTGTTAAAAAATCGTTCGAGATAACTGGCTTTGGGCCTGTTATTCTGATTGATACCGCCGGAATAGACGATACCGGGGAGCTTGGACGGAAGAGAGTGGAGAAAACGCTTGAATCTATAAAACAGGTTGATTTGGCAATTCTTGTAACAGCGGGTAATTCTTGGGGAGAATACGAGGAAATGCTGGTGAATGAATTTGACAAAACGGATGCCCCGTTTATTGTTGTTCATAATAAGTCGGATATAGAGATGGCCGGGGCAACCTTTAAGACACTGGTGGATAGTAAACACCATAAAGGTTTTGCAGAAACCACCACCAGGAACAGCTCCAATATCGATTCCTTAGTCGGTTTAATTCGCCGGGCAATTCCCGAGTCATCGTACCGTGCACCAACCCTGTTGGGCGATTTGATTAGCTATGGCGATTTGGTTCTGCTTATTACCCCAATTGACGTGGAGGCTCCGGCTGGTCGCTTAATCCTGCCCCAGGTGCAGGCCATCCGGGATGTTTTGGATAACGATGCAGTTGCCATTGTGCTTAAGGAGCGCGAGGTAGATGCATTTCTCAGGAAAACGGGCGTAAAACCGGCATTGGCAGTAACCGATAGCCAAATATTTGTAAAGGCCGATGCCTCTATTCCTAAAGATATACCACTTACAAGTTTTAGCATATTGCTTGCACGCCTTAAGGGCGATTTTAATAATTACGTCAAGGGAACGCCCAAAATCTCGGAGTTAAAGGATGGCGACAGGGTATTGCTGCTTGAGAGCTGTACCCACCATGTGTCGTGCGATGATATTGGCAGAACCAAAATTCCCCGGTGGATTTCGAGTTTTACCGGTAAGCAGCTTAGCTATGATGTGGTGGCAGGGTTAGACACGTTGCCCCGGGGTATTGAGGAGTATTCGTTGGTGGTTCAGTGCGGAGGATGTATGATTACCCGCAAGCAGCTGGTAAACAGGCTTCGTCCGGCCATTGAGGCTGGAATTCCCGTTACCAACTACGGTATGGCCATTGCGTATGTTCAGGGAATTTACCAGCGGGCAATAGCACCATTTACGGCAGCTGGCATTTCAAGGGCCGATTACTTGTAGTAGTAGTTTGGGGAAAATTCCTGTGAAGGATTTGTTTGACCTAAACCTGAACGACCTTCCGTCATTTAAGCTTATTGGGGATCAACATCCACGGAAATTGTTAGCGCGTATAGTTCCTGGCGTTGTTTTATGCCATTGATATGGTAACTGATTAACTCTTTAATTCTTGCCAGGGGCTGTTCCCGGCTAATCTTTACGAGTATATTCATGATGTAGAGCCCCTGAACCCGCCCAATTAGTGGCGGCTCTGGGCCTAGCACATTTTCACCCAGAATATGTTTTAGCCCATTTGCCAACAATTCCGATGCTTGCACAACCAGCTCCCTGTTTTTATGCTTTAGTGATAAACTGATTAACCGGTAAAATGGCGGGTAACGGAAATTTTTGCGTTCATTAATTTGAGTTGTGTAATGTTCAGCATAGTTGTTCTCTATAATTTGATGGATAACCGGGTGGTGTGGTTGGGAGGTCTGAATAATTACCAATCCGCGGTGGCCTTTGCGCCCGGCCCTTCCGCTAACCTGCGACATGAGCTGGTAGCTCCGTTCAAAGGCTCTGAAATCGGGATAGCTAAGCATATTGTCGGCATTCAGAATTCCCACCAGGCTTACCCTGTCAAAGTCAAGCCCTTTGGTAATCATCTGCGTGCCAATCAGAATATCAATATGGCCTTTCTCAAAGTCGTTTATTATTCGTTCGTGCGCTAACCTCGATCGGGTTGTGTCCAAATCAATTCTTTCAATTGCAGCATCGGGGAAGAATATTTTTAGTTCGTCCTCAACTTTTTCGGTGCCAAACCCTTTGGGTTGCAGGTTTGTGCTGCCACAGGCGAAGCACTCATGCGGTAGTTGGTACGAGTAACCACAGTAGTGGCAAATTAGCTGGTTGGTGGATTTATGGTAGGTGAGCGTAACATCGCAATGTTCGCAATGTGGAACCCATGCGCATTCCCCGCATTCAATAAAAGGAGCAAATCCACGCCGGTTCTGGAAGAGTATAACCTGCTCCTTGCTTGATAGTACCCTGTTTATTTCATCCAGCAACTCATCGCTGAATAGCGATTTCATCCGTTTTCTGAACCGGGCCTCCCTGATATCAACAACCTTAACCTCGGGCATTTCAATTCCTCGGTATCGCTCGGTTAACTCTACCAATCTGTATTTTCCCACTTGGGCATTATGGTAGGTTTCAACCGATGGCGTTGCAGTTCCAAGGATTACTTTGGCCTTATGAATGGATGCCAGCATAATTGCTGAGTCACGGGCATTATAGCGTGGTGCGGGGTTGAATTGCTTATAGGTGTTCTCGTGTTCTTCATCGACAATGATTAACCCTAGGTTCCTGAACGGCAGGAAGATTGAAGATCGTACGCCCAGAATTATATCAAAATTTGTAAGGTTGCCCGTGGAGGCAAGAGTTCCATTGTAAATTTCTACTCTTTGGGCATCGCCATACTTGGAATGGTAAATGCCCACCCTGTTGCCAAATACCCGTCGGAGCCTGTTGATTATTTGTGCCGTAAGGGCAATTTCCGGTAGAAGGTACAGAACCTGCCGTCCATCTTTTAAAGCCTTTTCAATCAGGTGTATATATACTTCAGTTTTCCCGCTTGATGTTACGCCATGTAGCAAAACTACGCCGTGTTCCTTAAAGGCCTCCTGAATTTGGCTATATGCCTGACTTTGAGTTTGGTTAAGCGTGGCAGGATTAACCGTGTCATTTTTCTCGTTCTGCAACCGCGATATTTCCTGTTGCTCTTGTACCAGTACACCTTTCTTTACCAGAGAATCAAACACACCCGGGCTAACATCAATCCGTTCAAGCATCAACTTTTTGGGAATTCTGACTTTTTGTATATCTGCCGGATTGCCTGAGAGCGCAAGTAACCCCAGGATTAACCTCTGCTGGGCAGGGGCACGTTTCATGCTATCGAGCAAATTGCTAAGGGTATCGTTGCCGAGGTATTCCTGGGCAAAAGAAACGTAAGGCTCAACTTTCGGTTGATATTCGTTTTCAATTTTCTCCGTGATGCTGAGGGCATGCTTGTTCAGTAGTGTTTTAATTACCCCCATGGGATTTTTGAAATTAACCCTGGCAACTATTTGCTGGATGGTTAACTTTTTCTTGCTATCGAGCAAATAGAGTAGAAGTTGCTCGTTGTCCGTGAGTTCAATATTCTCAATTTCTGTTTTTTCTACGTAGGTATCGCTTTCCATTTTAAGTGCCGATGGTAGGGCCGCTTTCATCACTTCGCCCATTGTGCACATGTAGTAATCGGCAATCCATTCCCAGAGTTGAAGTTGAGGCGAGAGAACGATGGGTTCCTCATCGATAACCTGAAGAACCTCCTTAGTTTGATACTTTTCAGGGGTTTGCTGGTGAAGCTTATAGGTTAACGCCGCGTAAAGTTTTTTCTTTCCAAAAGGGACAATAACCCGTACTCCCGGTTTTACCTCGCTGACCAAGTCCTGCGGAATAGAGTACGTGAAAAATTTTGGCAATGCAAGCGGTAGAATTACATCAACAAACCAATTTTCGGGCATAATGGCTACTTTTCGATACAGCTAATATAGGGATTCTTGCCGAGAGTTGGCTGTTACGTATTCTGCGGGAGATGTTCGTGCAATATATTTTGATAATCTGGCATATCCTGCCTTTCAGCCGGCTATACGCCAAATGGCTTATTGAATCTTTTTTCGAATGCGTTGTTTTTCTTCAGGTTGCTGTTCCAGTAGAAGTTGGTGATGCCTGTTTTACCGATGGTGTTGTAGATGAATTTTCTGGCAGAGGATAACCTGTAAGGTTTTCGTAACGTCTTTACTATTTTGGGCAAGAAAAGCTGATGTTCTGCAAAGTATTCGCCCAGCTCCTGAAATTTGCCGAATAGTTTTTTTGTCATAAGCGGAGGCATTACCCGTATGCCCTCTGTTCCGCCTCTGATAACCGTGCCAAGGTATTCGCATTGCAACCTGCCGGTAAACTTTTCCAGGTACCGTTCCAGGGAAATGGAGTGTACGGACTCGGGAAATCCCGAATGAACAATAAATCCAATTTTTTTTGGATGTGTAAGGTTTAACCTCGCCATGCCTTCGAAGAACTCTTTTACGACTCCCGGCATACTATCGGTGTAAAGGGGAAAGATGAAAATTACTATTTCCGCATTCAGAAAAAGTGCCCCCCCTTCATTTTTTAGCTTGCTGTTTGCAAGGTAATGAACTGGTACTGGTGTGTTACATATTCGGTTAAATCCCAGCAAAAAATTGTCGGTTAGTAATTTCGAGTTGCTGTTTTTGCCTCTTGGCGATCCGTTAATTATGGCAAGTTTCATGTACTATGTCGTCGATTGAGCTATTATCAATGGTTTTAATATACTTTTTCTGACAGTGAAAGTTTACGGCAAACCGGCTGTAAATATCGCCTACAATGCTCAAATCAGCTTCATCGGTATGTGTTTCCCTTTCCAGCAGTAAACCAATATCGGGGTATTTGCTGTACCGCTTTCCATGGTGGCATTCGCCATTTCTTAGCTCGATGTATGGGTGTAGAAGCACAATTAGCCTGTCGGTTATTTTCTTTAGCGATGAACTTGTAAATCCGGCAACAAGGGGTGATGCAAAAATTACAAAATCAGCGTTAATGTACGATGAGAATATTTTACCGGCATCGTCGGCAATTGCACATAGCCCGGGTGTTTTCCACCAGCAGCCGAAACATCCCGTACAGTAATGCAAATTCATTTGGCTGAGGGGGAATACCTTTACCGTGTGGCTTTCCCCCATTTTGTCGGCCAACCTTTCGATATATTCCGAGAAACGGCCCTTCCCCGATTCCATATCTCCGTTTAGGATGGTAATTCTCATACTTACCCGTGGTTACCATTCCAATTTTTAAACTATATATAAGCCCTGCTGTTATTCATCTTCGGCGAATGTCAGCACATAGCTATTGATGTCTTTGATTGAAAACTCTGTTGCGCCGTAAAATGTTGTTTCTAACCCTTGGAGTACAGTCACCTTATCCTTTATTTTTTCGTAAAAGGCCCTGATTCCTTTCATTTTAATGTAAAGGAGCAGCGATCCTCCGTTCTGCCTGCTTACGGTGGGTAGGGAGTCGCCAATGCTGCTGAAGGTTTGAAACATGAATGTGGTGCTACCACAGGTCATTAAAACGAACACCGGGTTATCCTTATCGGGCACTGCGGCATTCACCTCAAAACCGAGAATCTTATAAAATTCAACGGTTTTATGGATGTTGTTAACGAAGATATTTGGCGATACACTTTCCATATTTATTGGCATTAGTTTAGCCGAGCCATTTTGTGCTGATGTTGATAGCGTTGCAGCTGTCAGCATAAAAATAGGAATTAGTTTTTTCATTGGCTTTAAGTTAACGTTTATTTTGATGGATGGATTTGAAAAAGTACAAGAAGTTAAAAGAGCAATAATGAAAAACTGTAGAACCATTTTACCTGTAATTTTTCTCTGAACTTCTTTACCGGGGACGGTTACCCCTCGCCAACTATTTCTTTTATTTTGCTTGCTACATCGTTCATTAGCCACAGCGGAGTGGAGGTTGCACCGCCTATCCCTACAGATTCAGCCCCGGTAAACCATTCGACCCTCAGATCGTAGGGAGACGAAACAAAGTGGGAGCGAGGGTTAGACTGTAGGCAGGTTTCGAAAAGCATTTTGCCGTTCGAACTCTTTAACCCACCAACAAATATTAGTACGTTGTGCTTTGCCGCAAAATCGGATAATTCCTTTTTGCGGTTGGCAACCTGCCCGCAAATTGTATTGTTTACATCAAGGGGGATTTCGGTGTGGGGAAAATGGTTGCCCATTTTTTCCCTAATTGCCTCGACAATCTGGGTAAACCGGTCGGGCTCCTTGGTTGTTTGAGAAAAAATTGTGATGGGTGTCGAGAAGTTTATATTTCCTAAATTTTCAACGGTTTCAACAATAACAGCTTCGCCGTTGGTTTGCCCAGCTAGCCCAACAACCTCGGCATGGCCTTTTTTACCGTAAATAATAACAGTTCCGCCGCAGCGTTTCATTTTTAACCATGCCCTATGTACTTTTTGCTGCAGCCTCAGCACAACCGGGCAGGTTGCATCGATCAGGGTTATCCCATTTTCTTGGGCAATGGAGTAGGTCGATGGCGGTTCGCCATGTGCCCTTATAAGCACCGTTTCCCCTTTCAGTCTAGGCAGTTCGCTGTGTGAAATTACTTTAAGTCCGATTTGCTGCAGGCGGTTTACCTCCTGTTCGTTATGGACAATATCGCCTAGGCAGTGAAGACTTCCATTTGCGTTAATCTGTTGCTCTGCTGTTTGTATTGCCTTAACAACACCAAAGCATAAGCCCGACCGTGTATCAATTTCTATAATCATCTACCTGATTAAATTTTCTGCTTAACTAAACTCTCAACCCATGCCATTTGTTCAATCACGCTCATGTGTGTATTGTCCAGGGTTACGGCATCATCGG
>JBFXEO010000095.1:0-10325 GCA_050180015.1 Bacteroidales bacterium
ACTCAGGTTGGTCCAGCTTGCAAAATCAGGCTGCTCTGGCCTGGCAGGACAAATACTGGGTGGGTGCTCACCACGAAAATCGTTTTTTGGTAAATGAATTAGGTTTGAGCGCTATCGGCGCAGTAATCCCGGCGTTTAAAGGTTCCTTTGGGGTAAATGTTTCGCATTTCGGCTACAGCCAATTCAACATAACCCGGGCAGGCGTTTCCTATGGTATGAAACTTTCCCCCAGGTTTTCGGCTGGGGTTGGATTTAATGTCCATCACATGCAGGTTGCGGGCGATTATAGCGAAAAAAATGCCTACACGGTAGAGGGCGGTTTACTCTACATGCCTGTAAAAAGGGTAGCCATTGGTGCCTACATTTTCAATCCAACCCAATCATCGCTCGATGGCGAAGAATCGCTTCCGCAGCAGCTTGGCGTTGGAATTACCTATCTGCCAAACGAGAAGTTGACGCTGGTAATACAGGTTGATGATGATACTGAGAGTAAACCTGCGGCAAGGGGCGGAATAGAGTATAAAGCGTTGGATAATTTGGCTTTCCGTCTGGGCTACTCATCGGGCAACCCCGAGGGGCTAACCGGCGGCTTTGGGTTCAACGTTAAGGCTATACAGGTTGACCTTTCGTTCGGTTACCACAGAATACTCGGATACACCCCACAGCTCTCGGTTTCGTATCAGTTCGGGAGCAAAAAGGCCGAACAGCCATGAGGCTAATAAAACCTTGCATACCTGTTCTACTACTGGTAATCCTTGTACCAGAATTTGCATGGTCACAGGTTTCGCCAACCGATGTACAGCAGGTTATTGCTGATATTGTGGAAGATTTAACCTCCAAATCCGATTCCGAGAAGGATTACTCCCAGCTGGTAGAGGATTTGCTGGAACTTTCAGAAAATCCCATCAACATTAATAGTGCCACGGCGGATGGTCTTAAGAAGTTGTTCTTTTTAAACGATTTTCAGATATCGAGTTTGCTGGAATACCGCGATTCTACAGGTTCAATCCTTAGCCTCTACGAATTGCAAACTGTTCCGGGGTTCGATGTTATTGACGTTCAGCGATTGTCACTATTCGTTAAAACCGATCAGGTGGTAAAAACTCAGCCTAAATCGATGCTATACGGGCGTAGCGAGTTGTCGTTCCGGTATAAAACATCAATAGAAGTTCCGGTTGGCTATTCCGACAGCTATACTGGTTCGAAATATTTGGGCGATAAAAACTCATACTTTACGCGATGTACATATCGGGGAGGAAAACATTTACAGCTGGGCTTTACGGCGGAGAAGGATCCCGGCGAACCATTCTTCGATGGAACGTTTAAAACCGGGATCGATTACCTTTCTGGCTACATCAGTTTGTCAGAATATGGTAAAATCAAGAAACTTATTGTGGGTGATTTCCATGCAGAGTTTGGGCAGGGGCTAACATTCTGGAATAGCTTGTCGTTCGGGAAATCGAGCAGTGTCCTTTCCGTTCGCAAAAGGGCCGATGGGCTTGTAAAACATTCATCGGCCTACGAGAGCCAGTATCTTCGTGGAATAGGGGTTACAGTTCCCGTTTGGAAAGCAGATTTAACCGTCTTTGGATCGTACCGTAATATTGATGCAAATATAACCGATACGCTTGCAAATGGCGATTTGGCTTTCAGTTCTTTACCCGAAACTGGCTACCACAGAACAGAGGCAGAAATCGCCGATAGAAATGCGTTGACCGAAATTGTGGCCGGAGCCAATATTACCTACAATGCCAGGCGGGTAAAAACCGGAGTTACTTTTGCCCATTCCGAAATCGATGGCGATTATAATGGAACGCCTGCAATATACGAGTTAACGCCTGCCCGGGAGGAGAAAACGGCCATGGGCATGAATGCTGATGTGAGTATGGGCAAACATCAACTTTTTGGTGAAATTGCCCTGGATTTGCCCAATGGCGATTTGGCTACACTTGTTGGCGGACTATTCAAGCTGAGCAATACGGTTCAAATGTCGATGCTGGGAAGATCGTACTCAAGGAATTACAACCCAAAATACACATCGGGATTTGCCGAGGGCAGCGGTACCTTTAACGAGAACGGGTTCTTTGCCGGAATCAGCATACTGCCTACAAAGGGATGGAAATTATCTGGGTACATTGATCTGTTTGAGTTTCCATGGATGAAATACTCTGTCAATGCACCCTCTGGCGGCAGGGAGTTTATGGTTTTGTCGGAGAATTCCTTTAATCCAGATTTTTCGGTAACCCTGCGTTACAGGTTTAAGGGGTCCGAAAAGAATATGGCCGATGCACCAACCCGGGTTGTTCCGGTTGTAAATCAAACCAACCAGAGTTTCAGGCTTCAGTCGGGCTACAATGCAACAAGCTCCATCGCGCTAAAAACCAGCCTTGAGGCTGCAATTTATGATGCCGATGGCATCAAGTCGGAGGTTGGATACCTGTTTGCACAGGATATTGCCGTTAGCATGCAAAACCTGCCCATCAGCGTGAACCTTCGGTATGCTATTTTCGATACCCCATCGTGGAATAGTAGAATTTACTCGTATGAGAGCGATATGCTCTACTCATTCACAGTTCCTGCCTACTACTCAAGGGGAACACGTTTTTTTGTGCTGTTAAAGTACAGCCCCGAAGCGTGGATTGATATTTGGGTCAGGTTCTCCCAAACCTACTACAGCAATATGGACGAACTTGGCTCCGGTTCCGATCTTATAAAGGACAATACTCGAAGCGAAATAAAAGCAATGGTAAGGCTGAAGTTTTAGGTGATGAATACAAAAACGGCGACTCAACTTCAGAGGAAGGAATCTGGATACCGATCAAACCCATTTCAAACAGCAATTCAAGGGGTAGGCAAGGTTTTCCTAGTATCAAAGTTCGTCACGTGGAATCTGGGCCTAGTTTCGCAATTCCTTACATTACGCCTATTGCAAAGCTTCCCCAACAGTTAAGTCATCAAAATAGGCCTTGCGTCTATCCGGATTCCACACATAGACTGTATAGGGAATGGAATCGGAGGTGGCGGGTGTGGTAAATTCTACAACCAGCCGTTCCCATCCGGCGGGATCAATCTCTACGGTTTTGTTTGATTTTATGTAAATGTTGGCCTCCCTTTTCTGGACAACAAGCATGGCGTCCGGATTCCCGAATCGCCATACCTGTGCAATGTAACGTTTGTCGGGTTGTAGGTTTATTGCCGTGGACAGTCCATACTGATTCTCTCTGTTAACCTCCAGTGAGTTTTTCCCGGAATGCGATTTGCTGCTGCAAACTACTCCACCCTGCGAGCTGGGCAGCGAATCGCAGGAACATTGATAAATTATCCTTTGGTTAACCGGCGGGTACGTTGGTTTGGCGAATATTTCATTTTTACCCTGAATGGCCGATTCGTAATCGGGTTCCTGCAGTAAATAGTTAAGCCGTCCGCTTGGATGCAGCCGGAGGAAAGAATCCCAGTAGGCCTCTTTACTCATAGAATCCCAGTGAATGGCCATGTATCGGTACTGAAAGTTGGCGGTAAGCCCTAGAGTAGCAAGTACGGTTAATGCAGAATAGCCGACAATTCTCCATGTTTTTTTTGATGAAAACCACTCAACCGTATAGGCAAATGGGAGGGTGAGCAATGCGTACGATTCAATGAGCGGACGTGCGCCCAGGCCGCCACCGTACCACCAGCTCCACCACGAGAAGATGATGTAAATGTTTATAAGCATGAACGATACAATGGGCCAGAACCACTCGTACTTTCTTTTTATACCCAGAATGAGTATTCCTATCAGCGGGAAAATCATTACGGGGGAGTACGTCAGCCAGCCTTTCCTGTAGCTGAAAATTCCATCGAGTATATGGGGTTTAAGGAAAAAAAAGCCTTCGTTGTTGTAGGAGTAGTATAACCAATGCCCGGTGGCAGACTTCCAGTAAAGTAGTTGCGGTGCCCACACTATAGATGCAACGAAAACAGGAAGTATGAGTATCTTCCAATGTTTAAGAAAAAAGTGGAAGCGTTGGCCGAATCCTTTAGTTGAGTTGACCCCCCATAGCAGGAAGAATATTGTTATAAGTATATTTGATGGGCGAACCAGCGATATTAGCCCAATTAGAGCACCAAGGTAAACCCCGTATTTTACAGAGGGCGATTCCCAGAACCTTACCGTTAGGTAGAAAAATGTTGCAAAAAGAAAAAAGTTGTAAACGTGCGACATGGGGGCTTCCAGCGTACTGTAGTGTAGTAAATTTGTTCCAACCACAGCTATGAATAGCACAATAGATACTATGCCGGAATTGAACCATCGCCGTAAAAGTTTTCGGAGGATAATTAACGCCAGTATCAAGTAAAAAACGGCACTTACCTGTAGTAGAATTTGGTATGGGATGGTGTATCCATCGGGCGTGCAGCCACCAATCAGGGCAATGAGATGTCCCACCAGGAAAAAAGGCAGGTATAGTATGGAGAGTCCCATGGTCATCTTAACTACCTCGCGACCATCGGCGGTTTTTAGCGGCCAATACTTATCGGCGTAGAAATCAGGATTTGCCCTTGTAAAGGCGAAGGTTAAATCGTGGTGAATAATTGCTGCAGGCAGATAGCAGTAGTATGATATGATGTCATCGTGAATTACTCGTCCTTTTTTCCAGGGCTTTGTATTTAGGTTGATAAAAATAACCAGAATAGCAATCAGCAGGATTGATACACGGCTAAAATCGGGTCTGGCAGAGAATAGTTTATTTTTCATAGCTATAATTTCAATTGAATTGCTGGCGGATATTTTACAAACAGTTATATTTCCCTTAACGAGTATCCTAACTTCAGTAAACTTTCGGGTTTTACAATTTCTTTCAGCTTGTTGTCGTCAACAAGATGGTGTTTTTGGTTGGCGGTGAAAATATCAACTTTAGCCTGCCTCATTTCGTTGGCAAGAATGGCCGCCTTGTTGAAACCGATGAATGGTAGCAGTGCTGTTGTAATTGATGGATTGCACCACAGCTGCTGTTCCGATTTTTGGGTATCAACCTCAATGCCTTGAACCATGTTCTCGGCGAGGCTTTTGTTTGCAGCAGTAAGAAGTTTCAGGGAGTCTAGCAGGGCATGGCCAATGGATGGTATGTAGGCATTCAAATCTAAAGTTCCTAGTCCGGCCATGCTGGAAATAGTCATATCGTTAGCGTAAACTCTGTGGGCAACGCTGACAATAAATTCCGGGATAACCGGGTTTACCTTGCCGGGCATTATAGAGCTGCCAACCTGCCGCTTGGGTATAACAATAGAGTTCCCGCCAATATCGGAGGATATTAACCTTAAATCGGAGGCCATTTTTTCCAGGTTCACCGCATGGGCTTTCAGAGTGGCATGAACCTCTACAAAGGAATCCAGGTTGGCCGTTGCATCATTTAAATTTTCGCTGCGGGTAAACGGAAACCCGGTGAGCCTTTGCAGCTGCTTGGCGACCTCCATCACAAAGTATCGGGGAGTTCCAATGCCCGTGCCAATGGCTCCGCCTCCAAGGTTTACCACTTTTATGCGCTCAAAGCATTTAGAAACCCGCCACCAGTCGCGCGATAGGGCTTCGCTGTAAGTGCTAAATAGTTGTCCGTACGACGATGGAACAGCTGACTGCATTTGGGTATAGCCAATCCTTGGTGAGTTTCGATGTTTTTTTTCGAGATTTTCTATTCCTCCCCGTGTGTAGTTTATTGACTCTTCCAGCAAAACCAGCAATCGGACAGCGGCAACGCGTAATGCAGTAGGTACCACATCGTTGGTGGATTGAAATACGTTGGCGTGTTCAATTGGGTCTATTATGCTGTAGTTGCCTGCTTTATGCCCAAGTTTTGCCAGCGATGCGTTGGCAATTATTTCGTTTACATTCATGTTGATACTGGTGCCTGCCCCGCCTTGTATTGCCGGAATAATAAAATGTTCGAAGTATTCGCCGTTGTGCACTTCGCCCGCAACCGTAATGAGCGTTTCAACAATATTATTGGGGATAAAGTTGAAGTCTTTTGACTTTAGCTCGGCATCGTTTTGGGCTGTATGGGCAAATTCACGGTAGGTTAAATAGCACGCCTGCTTTACCAGCCCCATTGTCTGGTACCATTCCATGTGGAATGGAGATGTGTCGGGGAAATTTTCCCGGGCTCTCAATGAGTGTATGCCGTAAAGGGCATTGCCGGGAATTTTGCGTGTGCCAAGATAATCTGATTCTATCCGCATTTACTTGCCAGTTTTGGATGATAATAAGTAGTAAAACCTATTTGTTTACAATGTCAACCTCAAAGAGTTTGGGCCAGTATTTACCCGTAACAAAAAGCCGTTTGCCCGCAGAATCGTAGGCTATGCCATTCAGCACATCTTCATTACCCGTTCTATCCGATGCTTTGAGAATTTTTGAAAAATCGATCTCTGCTAAAACAGCCCCTGTTTGGGGATCAATGCGGACTATCCTGTCGGTTGTGTAAATGTTGGCATAAATTTCACCGTTGATATATTCCAGCTCGTTGAGCATCCGAACCGGGCCATTGTTGTCAAATACCTCAATTCTTCTAACTTCAGAAAAACTTTCCGGTTCCATAAAGTGAATTGTGTTGGAGCCATCGCTCATAATCAGCTCTTTGCCATTTGTTGTTAAGCCCCAGCCCTGCGTGGTGTAGCTGAATGTGTTTAAACTTTTAAACGACTCCAGGTCGTAAGCAAAACCAATCTCACTCGTCCATGTTAGCTGGTAGATTTTTCCGTTAAGCAGGGCAATCCCTTCGCCAAAATAATCCCTGCCCAGGTTGGCGCTTTGGATCACTTTTCCGGTTTCTAACTCCACCTTTCGTAGTGTCGATTCGCCCTGCTGCCCGGTTCCCTCGTAGAGGAATCCGTTGTAGAAAAGTAAACCTTGAGTGTAAGCGCGGGCATCGTGGTTGTATGTTTTAGCCACCCGGTAAGTTTCCTTTTGGGGTATTATGTTTGATTTGAGCAGGATAGCTATTGATGCGGTTTGCCGCTGTCCGCCTTTCCATGCGGTGGCTTTTACGTTGGTACTTCCAAGACTAAAATTCTTTGTTGAAAGCTCATAGGATAAACCCGATAGTTTTTCAACCTGTTTTTCGTTGATGTAAAGAATTATTGAATCTGGCTGAACATTGGTATCCATCAACTTTATGTTGAGCTTAACTAATTCTCCAACGGTATATATGGTTCCGTTAGTTGGAGAGTCGAACCGGATTAAGTAGATTGGTTTTTCCGTTGGCTTTGCTGTAACCGACGATGTATCCTTACGCCCGTTGGTACATGCAGCTAGTAGCAAAAAAAATAACGTGTAAAGTTTTGTGATATTCATACGGTGAAATTGTTGTTTGAGCTATGGCTTACCGGGGAATAGTCGCGTAAAAATATTTCTCCGTTTGTAGCGCTTCAGTATTTTTTTTTCCGATATATGATGGGGTTGGCTGGGATAAAGCAGTTCCCAAACCTTGCTCCATCCAATAAACCCCCCAACATTTCTATCATCAATAAAAATATCAACGGAGAGCTTGCGGGGTGTTTCCCCGTCGAGGATTTCTTCCGGGTAGTTTTTGTTTACAGCGTAGAACTCTACTCCGTTTTTTTTGCAGAGTTCAACGGCATCGTCCAGAAGTTTTCCGGTACGAACAGTCCAGAGTATCAGAATAAACCCTTTTTTTTGCAGTTCGCGGAGCGTTTCAAAGGCAAAGAGCATGGGCTGTCCCATTGCCGGATATTCATTCTCCACAATTGTTCCATCAAAGTCAACGGCTACCCTCAGCATTCTGTTCAAATGGTAAATGATTGTCAAATCTACATTAAATTTGGGAAACGGCAAGAGGGCCTGGGTTGATAGTTGCTGTTGTAATGCTATGGCCATTTTGAGCCTAGTCCCCCCGTTCAACTATCAACGAACAACCATCAGCGGGGACTTGTTATTTACCATTGTGAGTTGTATGATATGAGAAAAAATGTAAATTTGTTATAGGCAAAGTTATGGATGTAATCAAACGTATATTCCGTTTTTACTACGAAGGTTTTAAAGGCATGACCATTGGTAAAACCCTCTGGGCCATTATCCTTATAAAACTTTTTGTGATGTTTGCCATACTAAAACTATTCTTCTTTCCCAACATTCTGAAGCGTGATTTTAAAACCGATGCGGAGCGTAGTAGCTACGTAATTGAACAGCTAACCAATAAATCAAAATAGTAAGCTATGGAACATTTCGACCTTTCGCTGGTCAACTGGTCGCGGGCACAGTTTGCCCTTACGGCAATGTATCATTGGGTTTTTGTTCCGCTGACCCTTGGCCTTGCATTGATCATTGCGTTTATGGAAACGCTTTACTACAAAACGGGTAACGAGGAATGGAAGCAAACCACCAAATTCTGGACAACCCTGTTCGGCATTAACTTTGCCATTGGAGTGGCAACCGGAATTATTCTTGAGTTTGAGTTTGGTACCAACTGGAGTAACTACTCGTGGTTTGTGGGTGATATTTTTGGGGCTCCACTGGCCATTGAGGGTATAATGGCGTTTTTCATGGAGTCAACCTTTATTGCAGTAATGTTTTTTGGATGGAACAAGGTGAGCAAAAAGTTCCATCTGGTTTCTACCTGGCTGGTAGCCCTTGGGGCAAACCTTTCCGCATTGTGGATTCTTGTTGCCAACGCATGGATGCAATATCCCGCAGGAATGCACTTCAACCCGGACACCGCCCGTAACGAGATGGATAACTTCTGGGAAGTTTTTCTTTCTCCGGTTGCTGTAAATAAGTTCTTGCACACCATTACATCGGGCTATGTTTTATCTGCAATATTCGTTATAGGTATCAGCGCCTGGTTCTTGCTTAAGGGGCGTCATCAGCTTATGGCAAAACGTAGCATTATAGTAGCGTCGGTTTTTGGCCTGGTAATGTCTATCTTCCTTACAATTACGGGCGATGGATCAGCATTTCAGGTGGCACAGAAGCAACCCATGAAGTTGGCTGCAATGGAGGGGCTTTATAAGGGGCAGGAGGGGGCCCCTTTGGTAGTAATAGGCGCCATAACCCCCAACAAGCAGTTCGATGATGGTAAGGATCCGTACCTGTTTAGTATCCGTATCCCCAGGGTACTTTCGTTTTTGGGTTACCATAACAGCGATGCTTTTGTTCCCGGTATAAAGGACATTATTGAGGGTGGCTATACTTACGTTGACAAGACTGGCGTTGAGAAGGTTGCCCTTTCGGTTGAGCAAAAGATAGGGCGGGGCCGGATTGCCATTAGGGCATTGGCCGACTATAAAGCGGCAAAAGAAGCCAATGATACTTCGGCAATCAGCTACCACAGAGCGTTGCTCAACGATAATTTTGAGTATTTTGGTTACGGGTATCTTAACGATCCCAGGAGCATTATTCCCAACGTTCCGCTTACATTCTACAGCTTCCATATAATGGTAGGTCTGGGTTTCCTTTTCATTGCCTTTTTTATACTTCTCCTATGGCTGGTTTACTCCAAGGGCTCTCGTATCAATAGGTGGGTTTTACATTTATCTATACTGATGATTCCTCTGGCTTACCTTGCAAGCCAGGCGGGCTGGATTGTTGCCGAAGTGGGACGGCAACCCTGGGTTATTCAGGATATTTTACCAACCGTTGCGGCAGTTTCCAGAATTGATTCAAGTGCAGTACAAATCACGTTCTTCCTGTTTTTTATAATCTTTACCGCTTTGCTAATTGCAGAGCTGAGCATAATGTTCCGGCAAATTAAAATTGGACCCAAAGAGGGAGAAAAATAGCTATGGTTGATACAACATATATTTTCTTACAGCAGTACTGGTGGTTTTTAATATCGCTGCTTGGTGCATTGCTGGTATTCCTGCTGTTTGTGCAGGGCGGCCAAACGTTAATTTATACGCTGGGCAAAACAGAGGTGGAACGCACAATGCTGATCAACGCCCTTGGGCGTAAGTGGGAGTTTACTTTTACCACGCTGGTAACGTTTGGCGGGGCCTTTTTTGCATCGTTCCCGTTGTTCTACTCTACCAGCTTTGGCGGTGCTTACTGGGTTTGGATGGCAATCCTATTCTGCTTTACCATTCAGGCAATTTCGTACGAGTACAGGAGTAAACCCAACAACTTTTTGGGTCAACGCACCTACGAGACGTTTTTATTCATCAACGGATTACTGGGGACCATTTTGCTGGGAACCGCTGTGGCCACATTCTTTACCGGATCAGAATTTTCGGTAAATAAGCTTAACCTTGCCAACATGCAGAACCCCACAATATCGTCGTGGGAAACACCCTGGCATGGATTAGAGGCGGCCTTGAGCATTCATAACCTTTCACTGGGG
>JBFXEO010000096.1:0-10302 GCA_050180015.1 Bacteroidales bacterium
ATTATTTTGGCAAGATGGGATTTCAGAAAGCAACATTGGGGCTCTCCGGAGGAGTCGATTCTGCCGTTGTACTGGTACTTGCGCAAAGGGCGCTGGGTTCCAACGCTGTGAGAGTGTTACTGATGCCATCGGCGTATTCATCGCAGCATTCCATTGACGATGCCTTGGCCCTAGCCAACAAGCTGGGGGTTCAGCGCGATATTGTTGGTATCCAACCCGTTTTCGAATCGTTCCTTCGGCAACTACAACCCATACTTGAAGGTTTCCCCGAAAATATCACCGAGGAAAATATCCAGGCCAGAATCCGCGGAACCCTACTGATGGCCCTGTCAAATAAGTTTGGGCATTTACTGCTAAATACCACCAACAAAAGTGAGGCCGCCGTTGGCTACGGAACGCTTTACGGCGACATGAATGGGGCTATCGGCGTTTTGGGTGATGTTTACAAAACCGATGTTTATAAACTTGCCCATTACATAAACAAGGATGAAACCGTAATCCCGGCCAACACCATTGTAAAACCACCCTCCGCAGAGCTTAAGCCCGACCAAAAAGACTCAGACTCATTACCGCCGTACGACATTCTCGACCAAATTCTGTTTGCCTACATTGAACAACAGCTAAACGCCGGCAAAATAGTTGAGCAAGGATTTGATGCCGATACGGTAAGCCGTGTTGTAAGAATGGTTAATGTTAACGAATACAAGCGATTCCAGGCACCTCCTATACTAAGGGTATCCTCAAAAGCTTTTGGATTTGGTCGCCGGATGCCGCTGGTTGCCAAGTGGTAGGCGGCTGCTTTCCCTGTCGCGCCAGGCTGAAAAATGAACCGGCGGAATAAACCGTTGGAAAAAATAGGCATCCGATATCTACTGATTTCAGACCGACACAAGAGTATCCAATTAACCCTAATGTGAAAATACCTACAGGATAAGCGTTAAAAGCCTTTCCCCCTTCGATAAAGCTCAGGGCACAACGTTGGACGGCATCTTATACCGTTTAAGGTACTTTCCTTCCCTAATCTGAAAAAAACCGAACAGGGTTTAATCCCAGCTTTTCTCTGCTATCAAGTTAAAAATTGTAGCCAGCTTTGCCCAAACCAATATCAAATCCAAATCCAACCATCACATTTTGGGTGTAAAGTAAAAGTTTTCCTGAAAAAACATGCTAAAGAGCATAAAATATTATAATTTTGAAACTAAAATCACAGCAAATATAGTATGGTACAGCATCATATTGATATAGAAAATGTTTTTGAAGGGGTTTGCGGCCTGTTTCCAAATTTACAACCGGACGAAAAGGAAAAAATGCATAAAAATTTTACCTGCACATTTGTCCGAAAAGGTGAGATTGTTTACCGCGAAGGCGATAAACCGGCAGGATTGGTTTGCCTGTCGAGAGGAAAAGTCAAGCTATTCAAGGAGGGAGTGGGCGGTCGCGACCAAATTGTTCGAATGGCTAAGCCCATTGGCTTTATTGGATACCGGGCCCTTTTTGCCGATGAGTATTACTCTGCCACCGCGCAAGCATTGGAAGATTCTGTGGTTTGTTCTATCGACAAAGATGTTCTGATGGATATTCTTAGGAACAACGCCGAGTTAACTTTACACATTTTAAAATCGGTTGCGGCTGAGCTGGGATTTTCCACCAACAGAACGGTAACGCTCACCCAAAAACATATACGCGGACGCTTGGCCGAATCGCTGGTATTTTTACGCGATACCTATGGATTTGAAGAAGATGGAAAAACCATGAAGGTTTACCTGTCCCGCGAGGATTTGGCCAATCTGTCGAATATGACAACCTCCAACGCAATCCGAACCCTATCGAGTTTCTCCGACGAGGGTGTAATAGAGCTGGATGGCCGCAGAATTATGATACTGGACCAGTATAAACTTGAACGGATTAGCGATTTAGGATAGTACAAAGTATTTAACTCGTAGTGTTTGTTATTCGTGAAAAGTTAAGCGATAAGACTCTGTAAAGTATAGCAGCTTGCAACCAAATAGCCGAACGGTTAAATAGCCAACGTCCTATAGTCTAAACCGCCGTTTACTCCTGAAAGTAAACCCTTTTTACCCGCCGTGATATTGACGTTAATACCTCGTAAGGTATTGTATCCAATGCTTTGGCCACATCGCCAATAGACGGATTCTGTCCAAAAATGACCACTTCATCGCCCTCGTTCACATCAATCCCCGTAGCATCAATTGTACAAGTATCCATGCTGATATTTCCAATAGTAGGGGCCAACCTCCCCTTAACCAGCATCCTTCCCGCGCCATTTCCAAGTTTCCGGTTCAATCCATCGGCATAGCCCACCGGAATTGTAATTACTTTAGTTGGACGTGTTACTAACCCCCTACGGCTGTATCCTACTGTTTCCCCGCTACTCAGCTGCTTAACCTGTATCACCCGGCTTTTCAGTGTACTCACTGGCAGCAACCTATCCTGCAGGGTAGAGCTGATTCCGTATAGCCCAATTCCCAAGCGAACCATATCGAACTGAGCTGACGGGAAACGTTCAATTCCGCCAGTGTTCAGTATATGCCTGATTGGAGTGGAGCCAATTCCCCGGGCTATTTTCTCGCATATCTTTTCAAATGTATCGATTTGCCGTCTGGTAAAATCATCGTGCTCCTGTTCGTCGCTGGCAGCAAGATGCGAGAAAATACTCTTTACCGCTATAGCTTTTGACTGCTGCAAAGCCAATATCAATGCAGCAATTTCGTCGTCCGTAAAACCAAGACGGTGCATCCCGCTGTCAATCTTAATATGAACAGGGTATGAACTAACGCCCATCCTACCTAAAGAAACTATAAACTCTTTTAACCCTGTAAAACTGTATATTTCCGGTTCTAAATCGTACTCTATCATCAAATCGAAAGTTCCCACCGATGGGTTTAATACAATGATTGGAAGCGATATTCCCGCATCACGTAGGGCAACGCCCTCATCGGCAAATGCAACACCCAAGTAATCGACCCTGTGGAACTGGAGCAGATTGGCTATCTCAAATGATCCGCTCCCGTACGAGAATGCTTTCACCAGCACCATCAATTTAACGCCAGGATTTAGCTGACTCCGGTAAACATTCAGGTTATGTACCAAGGAGTTGAGGTTAACCTCAAGGGTTGTTCTATGGGTCTTTTGCTCAAGCAACGATGTAATACGCTCAAAATGAAAACTTCGGCTACCCTTAACCAGAATTGCAGAGTTTACAATTTGCCTCCGGCTAAAGTTTTGAAGGAACTCCGGCGTACCGGTATAAAATTCTTTTTGGGAGTTGAACAATCCGGAAAATTTTGATATTTCTGTACCTATTCCGATAATCTTGTTCACTCCTTTTTCCCTTACCAGCTGAGCAACCTCGGTATAAAGGGTTTCAGGTTTAAGGCCGCTCTGAAGAATGTCGGAAAGTATCAAAATTCTGTTGGTATGCTGTTTTTGCTGAACCAAGAAATCTAGGGCGACCTTCAACGATCCTATATCGGAATTGTAGCTATCGTTAATAATGGAACAACCATTGATTCCCTCTTTTAGCTCCAGCCGCATGGCCACAGGGACAAGCTTGCCCATACGCTGCTCGATGATTGTTCGATCTATCTTCAGTAAAAGCATGAGGCTAAGGCAGTGCATTGCGTTCTCAACAGATGCCCGGTCGGAGAATGGAATACTGAAAGAAAGCGAACCTCCGTTATAGGTGATACTTATTTCTGATGATTTCACGCCAACCTCAACGTTATTTACCCTCACATTGGAGTCCGGATTTTTTCCCCATGTAAAAAGCTGGGTAGCGCTATTCCCAAACTTCACCTGAATTGCTTCGTCAACATCTCTATGATCTTTACAGTAAATAAGCCTTTGTACAGAGTTAAACAGTTTAAGTTTTTCAGCTATTTTTTGATTCTTACCGGTAAAATTTTCCTGATGGGGTAACCCAATGTTGGTAAATATTCCCACTTCAGGGTCAATAATTGGTTGTAAGTTATCCATCTCGCCAACAAGTGAAATTCCGGCCTCAAAAATCCCCAGCTGAAAACTATCATCCATCTGAAGAACTGAAAGGGGAACCCCTACCTGTGAATTAAAGCTTTTAGGACTTCGAACAATCCGATAGCTGCCCGACAGCAGCTGATTCAACCATTCCTTTACAATAGTTTTCCCGTTGCTTCCTGTAATACCAATAACCGGAAAATTAAATTTACTCCGATGGTATGCCGCCAGCTTTTGAAGGGCAGTCAAAGTGTTTTCACATACAATAAAGGTAGCATCGGGGTAGGTATCAACAAGTTTTTCGGGTTTACTAACCACGAAAGCCCTAATATTCTGAAAGTTGTATAACTCTCCAATAAACTGGTGGCCATCGTGATGCTGGCCAACAATGGCAACAAACAAAACGCCGCTTTCTCCGTTAGGTGTACGGCTATCCGTGGTAATATGCGTTACGGGAATATGTGCGCTGCCAAGTAGGTTGGCATCAAGAATACGGGCAATTTCGCCAGCTGTATAGTTAAGCATCTCCCTAATTATTTTTACGGTCTAAAATTCGATGTTATTCAGCAGAGCACTTTTACATTTGCCATACCCCCTGCTGTATCAGAACTTTACAAAAATGACACCGCACCGGCCCCCTACGCTAAATAACATTGGTGCAAATGTACTCACTTGAAAATAACTTGCCTTAAATGAATAACATTTTAAATATAGATATTGCTAAAATTTATATCTGACCTAATTTACAGCGCAACTTAAACGACTACTTGGATTTTCTACATTGCGTTGCCGGTGGGGTAAAAACATTTAAAATACTCATTTCTTATGTGAGCTATCGCAGAAGGGTTTACTCCTTGACTCTCCACAGGTACACAAATATACCTCGTCCCGGCTATCCGGCAACAAATCGTTTCCTTGGGTATCGACAATGTAAAACTTACCGGTAACCTTTATTGGGCCCTGATTGGTTAAATGCAGCCGTGCTGCAATTTTTTTCTGATCATCCATACCTGCTTACTCCCTATCTCTAAATCCGTTCTTGAAATGTGTTCCATCGCAAAACGGTTGCGCATTCGAATGTCCACATCGACAAATGGAAACCATTTTCATTGCCTTTACCTCCTTGCCATTGCCATCAATCAGCTGAAAATTTCCCGACACCAGTAGTGGCCCATTGGGCATTACCTGAACTTTAACGGGCTCAACATCAAAATCGGATTCCCGATCGTTCTGCTGATCTTTAACTACTTTAGGCGAAATTTCCTGCCGATTCTTGTCCAAATCGTTCCACCTGAATGTAAGGGCTTTGGTTGGGCAGGCATTCACAATCTCTATGATTTGCTGCGTGCCGGCCCCACTCATATTTACCCAAGGACGTTTGCGCGGATTAAATACAGAAAGTAACCGCGTATAGCAGGTTGAAGCATGGATGCACTCTGCCGGTCTCCAAAACACGGTAATATCATCATTGGAGTATTTCCTGTTATCCTTTTCCATAGCCATGTTTACAGTGCTCGTTTAACGTAACGCTTATCCAATTGTTCATAAACTACCTAAAAGTAAAACTTTTTTGTGACAAAAATCATTACGGTAGCAATGAAAACCTCAGCTAAAAATTACAAATAAATATATCTTTTTATAAGCACCCCCCTATAAAAACATACATCAACATTAAATATTATTACTTTTTTTAGCCATACCCCCTGTAAATATTTTTAACTTTAAAAATATTTTATATTTTTGTACTGTTAAAAAGAATAAACCATGGCCAAACTAAGATTCAACGCTTTAAAAGAAGCAACAAGTCGTACTCCAGTTGAATTTAACGGAAACAAGAATTCTAAGTATTCCGAAATTTTTGGAGTAAATGTATTCGATAGGGAAAAAATGAAACGGTACCTATCGACCGATGCTTACGAAAGCCTAGTAACATCTATTGACGAAGGCCGCCGTATTGACCGGAAAATTGCGGGACAAGTAGCTGCGGCAATGAAAGTATGGGCAATTGAACAGGGCGCAACCCATTACACCCATTGGTTTCAACCGTTAAACGGTGCAACTGCCGAAAAGCACGACGCATTCCTATCGCTTGGCAAGGATGGGAAAACACTTGAAATATTCAGGGGCGATATGCTTGTCCAGCAAGAACCCGATGCATCGAGCTTCCCCAGCGGTGGAATCAGAAACACTTTTGAGGCAAGAGGTTACTCGGCATGGGATCCATCATCACCCGCATTTATTCTGGAACAGACCCTTTGTATCCCAACTGTTTTTGTGTCGTACACCGGTGAAGCCCTAGACTTTAAAACTCCACTACTAAAATCGTTAACCGTTCTCGATAAAGCTGCCGTATCGGTACTTGAATATTTCGACAAGGATGCCAAGAAAGTTTACGCCACGCTGGGCTGGGAACAGGAGTATTTTTTGGTGGACGAATCGCTTTACAACGCCCGTCCAGATTTGGTTTTGTGCGGACGCACACTTATGGGACATGCAGCAGCTAAGGATCAGCAGCTGGAGGATCACTATTTCGGATCTATACCCAACCGCGTAAACGCTTTCATGCGTCATTTTGAATACGAGGCGTACAAGCTGGGAATCCCTGTTAAAACAAGGCATAATGAGGTTGCCCCAAACCAATTTGAGTGTGCGCCAATTTTTGAAGAGGTTAACCTTGCCGTAGATCACAATCAGCTAATAATGTCGTTAATGGATAGAATTGCCCGTAAGCACAGCTTCAGGGTTCTTTTCCATGAAAAACCTTTTAAGGGTGTGAATGGATCGGGCAAGCACAACAACTGGTCCATGATGACTGATACTGGCGTAAATCTTCTTTCGCCGGGCGGTACGCCAAAAAACAACCTGCAATTCCTTACTTTCCTTATCAATACAATAAAAGCGGTACACGATCATTCGGCCCTGCTTATTGGAAGCATTGCCTCAGAACCAAACTCGCACAGGTTGGGCGCGCACGAAGCTCCCCCTGCAATTATGTCGGTATTTATAGGCAAAACTCTCAGCTCGGTTCTTGATGAGCTGGAGGAAAGGGTAAGCGATAAAAAAATGACCCCCGATGAAAAAACAGAGCTAAAGCTTGACATCATTGGAAAAATCCCCGAGATTCTACTCGACAACACCGATAGAAACCGCACATCTCCGTTTGCCTTTACCGGGAATCGGTTTGAGTTTAGGGCCGTGGGCTCGTCGGGCAGCTGCGCATCGCCGATGATTATTCTTAACACTGCCGTTGCCAACCAGCTGAACCAGTTCAAGTCCGATGTAGAAAAAGTTATTGAGAAGGGCATAAAAAAGGACGAGGCCATTATACAATGCCTGCGTAAGGTTATCATAGAATCAAAAAAAATTAGGTTCGAGGGCAATGGCTACAGCCAGGAGTGGGTTGAAGAAGCTGCACGCAGGGGGCTACCCAATATTCAGAGTGCCATAGAGGCATTTAAAACATTCCTTACCGGCCCATCTATAGACCTTTTAACGCGCAATAACGTTCTATCCCACAGGGAGCTCGATGCACGCTATGAAATCCGGAACGAAATATTCCTAAAGAAAGTACAGATTGAGGCAAGAATCCTGGGCGATTTGGCCATTAACCACATAATCCCCACCGCTATTGCCTATCAAAGCGTACTGGTGTCGAACGTTAAAGGATTAAAGGAACTTTACCCTGAAGATTACAAGCAGCTGGCCAACCATCAGCTAAATCTTATTCAGGAAATTTCGGAGCATATACATCAAATCCGCAAAATGGTTGACGAAATGATTGATGCCAGAAAAGAGGCCAACATGGTTGAGGATACTACAAAAAAGGCCGACCTTTACTCAAACACCGTAAGGCCTTACATCGAAAATATTCGGTATCACATTGATAAGCTGGAAATGATTGTTGACGACGAAATATGGCCATTGCCAAAGTATAGAGAGATGCTATTCATTCGGTAGGTTTAGGTGGTTTATGCTAAAATATCCCGGCTCTGCCGGGATATTTTTTGCCCCAATGAAATTCTAAAAATTCAGCAAACCGCACAACCCTTTTAAAATAATATTTACCTTTACTTCTTTGAAATTATTTTCTTTTTAAGAATATTTTTGCATCAATAGCTTGTAAAAATTATGATTGTACCAAAATCAACCATTAGAAAAGGGATGTTGCTCCTTGCAGGTTGTTTCCTGCTATCAAATATTTCCATAGCACAAACATCAAAACTTACCCGTGCCGATGCTTTATATAAAGCAGGTGGATATTTTGAGGCTATAGACCTGTACAAGGCAGATATTGATAAGATTAAAGATAAAACCGAACTATCAAAATATCTTTTAAAAATTGGGAATTGCTACCGGCTCATTGGAAATGCACGCCAAGCCGAAATTTGGTACAACAAGGCAATTTTAAGAAACTGTCCCGATCCTAAAGTTTACTACTATTATGCCGACATGCTCAGAATGAACGAGAAGTACGACGAGGCGATTGAACAGTACCAGAAATACAAAATTTTAGCCCCAATCGATAAATTGGCCGATTCTGGAGTTGAATCGTGCGAGCTTTCCAAAAAATGGAAGGAAACACCCTCCGGCTACGAAATTAAAAATATGCGTGGAATAAACACAAAGTTCAGCGAGTTTAGCCCCACATTTGCCTCGAATGATTTTATGACACTTTACTTTACAAGTTCACGCAAAGGCACCACCGGAGGTAAGCTAAGTGCTGTTACGGGTGAATATTTCAGCGATATTTTTATCACCGACCGGGATAATAAGGGAATTTGGAGCATACCAAAAACAATTGACGAAACCATTAACACGCTATACGATGAGGGAACCTGCTCATTCGGTTCCGACTATAACTCGCTTTACTTTACCCGATGCAAGGTGAGCAAGCGCGATAAGCTGGGCTGTCAGATTTTTTACGCCAAAAGAGTGGAACAGGGATGGCTATCCCCCGAGGAAATTAAAATTGCATCGGACAGCATGATTGTTGCTCACCCCAGCATCTCGGGCGATGGCACTACCCTTTACTTCACCAGCAACATCGCCGGAGGCTTTGGAGGCCTTGATATATGGAAGGTCACCAGAAGCTCCGAATCGGATGATTGGGGCGAACCCATTAACCTTGGCGGCGAAATAAATTCCGCCGGTAACGAGATGTTCCCGTACATTCACTCCGATGGAACCCTGTACTTCTCTTCCGATGGTCACCCCGGCATGGGTGGATTAGACCTGTTCAAAGCTAAAACCACCGAGAAAGGATCGTGGGAAGTGGAAAACATGCGTTACCCCATGAATTCGCCTGCCGACGATTTTGGTATTGTATTCGAACAGGAACGAGAGGCGGGTTACTTCTCATCGCGCCGACAGGGCGGAAGGGGTGCCGATGATATTTACATGTTCTACCTACCCCCAATCATTTACAACATGATTGGTAATATTACCGATGACAAAACCAAAACCCCGGTTAACCAGGCAACCGTCAAGCTGGTTGGAAGCGATGGAACCGTTGTGACCATGCAAACTGCAGCCGATGGATCGTTTAAATTTAACCTTACCCCCAACACCGATTATGTTGTAATTGCCTCCAAAAAAGGCTACCTTAACAATAAAGCCAAGGAAACAACCCGAGGCTTAACCCAAAGCAAGGATTTTGATGTTACCATTGCAATTACCTCCACCGAAAAACCAATAGAAATACCCAATATTTTCTACGATTACGACAAGTGGGAATTACGTCCGGAATCGCGTGAAGCACTAGATCGCCTGGTAGAAATTCTTAATGACAACCCCGCAATTACCATCGAGCTGGCATCGCACACCGATAGCCGCGGAACCAAGGAGTACAACTACGAACTATCGCAGAAACGAGCGCAATCGGTTGTAAACTACCTTATAGAAAAGGGAATAGCCGCCGAACGGCTCAAGGCAAAAGGATACGCACAAACGCAACCAAAGGTTGTTGATGGGGCGCTGAATGCACGTTACCCGTTCCTTACCGTAGGAGTTCTGCTCGACCAAAAATTTATTGACGGGTTAACCTCCGAGGAAAACAAAGAAATTGTACATCAGATAAACCGCAGAACTGAGTTCAGGGTACTCCGTGATGATTATCCGGTAAAATAATACGCGTTTAGTTAAATTATTTGAACCAGAATTTATACGGCCAGCTCGCAAAGTGTGTTTGTGATGTGCTATTATGGTAGTAACGAAAATAACATCAAATTTAAAACACTAAAAGGAATCGCCTGATCTACAGATGATCGCCCCTTTTCTTGAAAATTCGAAACATTTACCTTTATTTGT
>JBFXEO010000097.1:0-10236 GCA_050180015.1 Bacteroidales bacterium
TCTGGTTGTCCTGAATTATACCCAACATCTCGTACTCTGCCTGATCCTCGAATGCTTCGTCCACGCTAGCCTCAATTAAAAGCGTAGTACCAACGGCCGTTATATTCACGCTATCGCCTGTTACCGGTAACCCCGGATCATATTTCATCAGTACCATGTACTCGTTATACCGGGTAAAATGCGTATCTACCACGGCAAACATGTTATTATCCGTTGTAAATGAGGCCGATATTTTGAAATAGGTGTCGAAGCGTTGCCTCAAATCGGTATATTTATCCGATTCTCTTGCTGATGTGTATATATCGCGGAAATACTGAATTTTTGCATTCGAAAAAAGTAACGCGTTGGTTTTGGCCCGGAGAATAGCCATTTCTTTTGCCTTGGAAATTTCCATATCCGGATCGGAAATTCCTATTGCATATACCGCAGCACCGGAAGCCGGCCGCGTAAAAAACCAGCTGGGCAAGGTGTCGGGAAGGTAACTCAAATTTTGAACATTCCTAAACTTATTAACCTTCTTGGCGGTATTGTTTACTGTGGTTTCTCCTTCAAAAATCCTGTTAAAATTCTGGCGATTTTGAGATATTAGTGAACTCTGCACCGCTATAAAGCCCATAAAAAACAACACCCTAAGAATTGTTGCGCTAAATTTAAACATGCCACTTTTTTGTTTTAAAGATATGGAAATAAGCCCAACGGGCATTAAATGGTGCGTAACAATTTTTATGTATATCTCCTTATAGTTTACGAATAGTTGGTTGATGTTGATAACCGGTACAACCGCTACGATTATTACGCCTAATTTCATAATTATTTATATCTAGTGCGCAATAAGTAATATTTTTGTCATAAAATAACTTCCTGCAATGAATGTAATATACATACTTATTGGCTTGCTACTTGGACTTTTTTTTACGTGGATGTATTTTAAGGCCAAGTTTAGTGGTTTTGAAAAGTACAAATCGCAAAATGAGGAACTGAATGCTGCCATTAATAACCTTAACACGGAGCTAAGCCTTGAACGTGACAGGCTAAAACGTGGCGAAGCGCAAATACAGCAGCTGTTGGTTGATACAGCAAAGAAAGAGGAAGAAAGAGTTAGCATTGTATCACAACTATCGGCATTTCAAGCTCGCTTACAGGCTAACAACGAGCAACTTGAGCAGCTAAAAGCAGAACGGGAACTAGTAAAAACCGATTTAAGCAAACAGGTTGAGCTGCTGAACCAAGCGCGAATACGGGCAGTTGAACTGGAAAAAGAAAACAAGTACCTTCAGGAATCGTTACAAAAGCAACGTAAAGATTTAGAAGCAATCGGAGACCAATTCTCAAAGGAGTTTCGCTTACTTGCCGACCAAATTCTGGAAGACAAATCGCAACGATTTGCTAAAATGAACCAGGAAAACCTTGATCGGCTGCTCAAACCCCTCGATGATAACATTAAACAGTTCCAGAAACAGGTACAGGAAACCTACGAAAAAGAAAGTCGTGAACGGTTTTCGCTGGGAGAAAAAGTAAAAGAACTGAGTGAGTTAAACCAGACTATAAGCCGGGAAGCCAAAAACCTCACCGAAGCACTCAAAGGGCAGGTAAAAACACAGGGAAATTGGGGTGAAATGATACTTGAGTCAATCCTCGATCGGTCCGGACTGGTAAAGGGCCGCGAATATACCACCCAGGAATCGCTCAAAGACGAAGAGGGCAGGCGTTTCCAACCCGATGTTATAATATCGTACCCCGATAAGCGAAAAGTGGTAATAGACTCAAAGGTTTCGTTAAATGCTTATGAACGTTACTACTCTGCATCAAATGTCGAAGAGCAAAAAAAGGCCGTTGACGATCTTTTGCGGTCGCTCCGAAATCATATTGACGGACTTTCGGCAAAAAGCTACTCTGACCTCGTTGATTCGTTAGACTTTGTGATGATGTTTGTACCCATTGAACCAGCTTTTATGCTTGCCATGGAAGCCGATCAGGGAATCTGGAATTACGCTTACGACCGCAGGGTTCTACTTATTAGCCCAACCAACCTAATAGCAGCGCTAAAGCTGATCTACGACCTATGGCAACGTGAATACCGCAACAGAAACGCCCTTGAGATTGCCGAGCGGGGCGGACAACTTTACGATAAGTTTGCTAATTTCCTCGATAACTTCAAAATAATTGGAGAAAATATTGCCCGCGCCCAAAAATCTTATGAATCGGCCTTGGGCCAACTAAAAGATGGCCGGGGAAATTTAATTTCTCAGGCACAGCAACTCAAGGAGCTTGGTGCTAAGGCAAAAAAAAATATCCCCGACTCTATGAACAACAAGACTGACGAATGATAACCCGCTGTCTGCTTCAAATACCGACATCTGATTGACTGATATTTCACCATCCTACAACGAAGCCGGTAACGCTGTGATTGAAGGTTCATTGACGCGGAATACAAATTTTAAATGCATACTATGATTTTGTCTTACGGAAGGCAAGCGCAATGAAAAAACTAAAAATGCCGGATGGTTCTCCGGCATTCAGCTGTAAATATTCCCTCGCTATTCGTAATCTTTTAGCGCATTCATCAACTTTTGGCGCGAAAAGAATATTCGGCTCTTTACAGTACCTATCTTCAAGTTTAGCTTATCCGCTATCTCCTTGTACTTATATCCCGATGTGTGCATCTGGAAAGGTAGCCTAAAATCATCATCCAAAGAATCTATCTTTTTGCTTATTTCGCTATGCGAGTACATCGAATCGGGGCCGTAATTTTCAAACCTACTGTTAATCATAAACTGATTATCGCTAGAATCGAAAGTAGTATTCTGCTTTACCGCCTTTCGGTAGTTGTTTATGAAGGTATTTTTCATAATGGTGAAAGTCCAGGCCTTTATGTTGGTGTTATCCTCAAACTTATCCTTATAGGTAAGCGCCTTTAGGTATGTTTCCTGCAGTAAATCCCTTGCATCCTCATGGTTTGCTGTTAAACTGTAAGCAAATCGTTCTAGGTTTGGCTCAAGTTCTACCAGCGCGGTGTTAAATTCATGCTGTGACATATATTTATGTTTTTTGGTTAGACTGCATCTAAAATGATAGCAACAAATTTAGATTTAGTCTAAATTAAAAACAAATTGACATCCTCCGAACCCGATGCTTTTTATGCTAATTCTAAATAGTTTATCCGGAAAAATGCTATAAATTCAGGATGTTCTGCCCGCTTGTATAAATTTCATATAAATAAAATATCCCGCTTGAGGCGGGATACTTATGCTATAATTCGATACGATTTTTTCAATGAACCATGGTTGGATCCAGCTTTGCAAAAGTTTTGATTAAATCCTGAGCCGATGCAACAAAGTTAACCTTGCTAGGCACGGTCTCAGAAAAAGCGTGTCCCGTGGCAATAATTTCAACATCCGGTAACTCCTGACTGAAATCCTCCAGCACCTCGCTGGGTTCGGCGCTTACCAACGAGTAGAACGATGTAAAAACCATTTTGCACTTTAGCTCTTTGGTGATTTTAATTACATCGGCCAAAGGGGTCGATTGTCCCAAATAAATAGTCCTGTAACCAGCATTTTTAGCCACGTAGGCAAAGTAAAGCAAACCTATCTCGTGGTACTCTCCCTCGGGAAGGAAAAATACTATGGGTGTAGATTTTCCCACGTCGGGTTTTGAGCTATTCCTGTATATAATGCCAATTTGATTACGAATAACGTTACTGGCAAAGTGCTCGTGCGCGGTAGAAATTGCGCCAGTTTGCCAGAGATCACCCAATCGTCTGAGGAATGGTAGCACCAGGGATTCAAAAGCATACTCATTCCCATGCTTAGTGGCACTCTCGGTAACTGGCTGAACAATGCCGGGTTCATCAAACTCCAGGGTTGCCGAAACAAGCGGTTCTATATTGTTGTTACCCAGCTTATAATCGGTTACAAACTTTGCCGCCAATTCAGAAATATCTTCAAGGGACAGGTTCGCCAGCTTGCTAATTCGGAATCCCCTTTTCAGGAGTAAGGAAATGTTGATAATGAACCTTACATCGTCATCGTTATACCTACGGATGTTGGTATCGGTTCTCTGTGGCGAAAAAATCCTGTACCTTTTCTCCCACATTCTAATAGTTGCCGCCTTAATTCCAGACAGTAACTCCATCTGCTTTATAGTGTACTGAGCCATAGAATTTTGTGTTTCAAAAGTTATTCTAAACAGTATAACGGATTAATTTTGAAAAGGTTTAACGTGCATCTATGGGGTTACGGTTTAAAAATAAACATAAGTCCATCGCGAAAGGGGAGCAAAATATTTCGGACACGATTATCGTTTTGCACAATATTATTGAATTCTAGAATGGATTTGGTATGAACATCTGTTGAATTTTTATCGAAAACTTTCCCGCCCCAGAGCACATTATCCGCAATGATAAAGCCCCCATTTTTGACCAACGGAAAAACAAGCCGATAATACTCTGGATACTGACGTTTATCTCCATCGATGAATACTAAGTCATAGGAATCCCTCAATTTTGGGATGATTTGATTAGCGTCGCCAAAGTGTAGATTAACCCTACCCTGAACCCCAGCCTTTTCAAGGAATTCGTCAATAGTATCCGCCAATTCGTCATTGATTTCAATGCTATCTATCACAGCGTGATCTGAAATGGCTTTTGCCATACATATTGTCGAAAATCCGGTAAAAGTTCCTATCTCCAAAATTCTATCGGGTTTAAGCATCCTGCAAATAAATTCCAGCAGCTGGCCCTGCATTGGGCCGCTAATCATTCTCGGATTGTAGGTTGTTAAATGAGTCCTACGGGTTAATTCCTCCAAAACAGTATCTAGGGGCGACGCGTGATCCAGAAGGTACTGCTCTGAATTATTATCGATTCTGGCCATACCTATGTATATATTAATGTGGATAGCAAGGTTGGTTCAAGTATTTCGTTGGCAACTTCCAAGATATCGGAGGAGGAAATGTTTTCAATTTGATTGAAGATAGTGGTTAAATCATCGGGGGCCGCATAAACCAAGTAACTTTTACCCGCCGATAGCATGAGGTTTTCATTGCTCTCCGCCATTATGGCCATTTGCCCTATGAGCTGACGCTTGGCCTTAAATAGCTGCATAACCCCCAGGCGTTGCTCACGGGCCCGGGCCAATTCCCGGAGTGTAATTCTATAGGCTTTCTCAAAGTTATTTTTATCGGTTCCAAAGTAAACCGTGAAAAGGCCCGTATCGGTGTATGGCGTGTACATTGATTCGATGTTGTAAGCATATCCATACTTTTCCCTTAATGCCAGGTTTAATCTTGAATTTGATCCCGGTCCCCCGAGAATGTTATTCAAAAGGTGCATTGCTATACGCTTAGAATTTTGTAAATCGTATGCAACTGTGCCAACTATGCAATGGGTCTGGTAGGTTGACTTGTTTACACTTTTTGATTTTGGATGATAATATCCTATTGGGACACGCTGATTTTTACGGTAGCTGGCTGCAACCCAACCCAAATTCCGATCGGCTAACTTTTTCACCCGGCTAAAGGGGATATCGCCAACGGAGCAAAAAATTATTTGATCGGTGCTGTAATTCCGGCCTACAAACTGAATAATTTTTTTTCGGTTGAATTTTTTTATGAGGCTTTTAGTCCCCAGTATATTCCGGCCAAAGGGGTGTCCCCCGTAAATCAACTCTTCAAAATCGTCGAAAATTAACTCCGATGGATTATCGCGGTACGAATTTATTTCATCAATAATCACGTCCTTTTCCTTTCCCAGCTCTTTTTCGGGAAATGTTGAACGGAAAACGATGTCGGAAAGTAACTCCATGGCCCTGGCATAATCGGTCTTAAGAAATGTGGCGTGAACCACGGTTTCCTCCTTGGCTGTATAAGCATTAAGCTCGCCCCCAACATCCTCCAACCGGCTCATTATATGGTAAGCGCGTCGTTTTTTAGTCCCCTTAAATATTACATGCTCAATAAAATGGGCAATTCCATGTTCGTTGTCTAATTCATCGCGTGTTCCGGCGTTAATCATAATACAGCAGTATGCAACCGGAGAGCTTACCCGTTTATGGGCAACCCGTATTCCGTTATGCAATGTGTGAAGTTCAAATTCCATCAATGAGAAAATTAGGTTGCAAAGGTATAAAATGAGCTAATTGTTTATACTACTATGTCTCCTAAAAAATTCATTCTAAAGCCAATGGGAGTATTCCGAAAAAAAGTTTCTAATAAGGAAGTCTAGTTTTTGGAGTAAAGGAAAAAACACATATATTTGCACCGCGATTGAGCAACGGTGCCATAGCTCAGTTGGTAGAGCAAAGGACTGAAAATCCTTGTGTCCGTGGTTCGATTCCACGTGGCACCACTCCCCCGGAATATCCGGGGGTTTTTTATTTGCACCTAATATATTAAATTTAATGCAGAGTGTCTGCTATTTCCTGCCGAAAAATTAACTTTTCATCCATAATCTGATCGTAAGCATCGGCATTAAGAATGGTAATTATCCGAAAAAGGGAGTCGAGAAAAAAAAGGTTCTCGCTCTCAAGCATTTCGCCCGCTAAGGTTTTTGTCTGGTACTTATGGGTAATTGTGTAGCCTAAGAATTCTCCTTTGTTAGAGTTTAAAAGCCGGTCGAGGCTATCCAGCGTACCCTGATTTGGTGTAGGTTTTGCCTTTTCCTGCTCCATTAGGTTGCTTAGCTGGTATGCCCTGCTGGTTCTCTGGTACCTTGGAGTTAACGCTCCAAACTCAATGGATTTATAGTCAGGATACTCAGCCTTATTTGAAACCATCCAAGTGTTAATGCTTTCTTTTGCCTTGTCGGCAGGTGTCATTATTTCCTTTTTCCCCGTTTTACTGCACGATAGGGAGGCAAACATAACAACTGTAATAAGTGCTAAAATGGAATAATGGCGTTTCATGGCCGTCAGCAATTTAATTTAAGCTAAAGTTACGAGAAAAATAAATAATATACCAGCGGGTAAAAGAAAAAGGGAAGCTGCCTTCCCTCTTCTGAGGGTTACTGTTTGCTATATGCTGAATAATATTTGTAAAATAGCGAAATGGCTTCAATTCCGTTATAGAATTGTTCGAGCGGGTAATTTTCGTTCGGTGAGTGTATAGAATCAGCCTCAAGGCCAAAGCCAAGCAGTATGGACTTTATACCCAGAACCTGCTCAAAAGTGCTGATAATTGGAATACTTCCACCGCTACGGAATGGAACAGGCTTTTTGCCATACACATCTTCCATTGCTTTGCTTGCGGCCATATAACCAATAGTATTTGTGGGCGCAACGTAACCCTGCCCTCCATGATGGAGTGTTACTTTCACCTTAACGTATTTTGGTGCAACTGATGTAAAATGTTTCTGGAATAGCTCTGCAATTTTACGATGATCCTGGTTGGGAACCAGCCTCATGGATATTTTTGCGTAGGCTTTGGATGGAATCACCGTTTTAGAGCCTTCACCGGTATATCCGCTCCAAATACCATTCACGTCGAGCGTTGGGCGAATCCCTACCCGCTCCATGGTTGAGTACTCTTTTTCACCAAGCACATCATCAATACCCAAAGCACCTTTGTAGTTTTTGAGGTTGAAAGGGGCACGGGCCAGGTCGGCACGTTCCTCGGGGCTCACATTGAGAACATCATCGTAAAAACCGGGTATCGTGATTTGGTTGTTCTCATCGTGCAGCGAGGCAATTAGCCTGGCCAATACATTTGCCGGGTTAGCCACGGCCCCGCCAAACAGGCCCGAATGCAGGTCACGATTGGGGCCTGTAACCTCTACCTCAACGTAAGCTAATCCTCTTAAACCAACGGTAATGGAAGGTGTATCAGTGCCAATCATTGAAGTATCCGAAACAAGGATAATGTCAGCTTTAAGCATTTCCTTATTTTCGGCGCACCATGTTACAAGGCTGGTGGAGCCAATTTCCTCTTCGCCTTCAACCATAAATTTAATGTTGCAGGGTAATGTGTTGGTTTTTACCATCAATTCAAATGCCTTGGCGTGCATGAACGATTGTCCCTTATCATCATCGGCACCTCGCCCCCATATTTTACCATCGCGAATTTCGGGTTCAAAGGGTGGTGATTCCCAGAGTTCTACAGGATCAACCGGCATCACATCGTAGTGGGCATAAACCAACACGGTAGGTAGCAAAGGGTCAATGATTTTTTCGCCGTAAACTATGGGGTTCCCCTGTGTTGGCATTATAGATGCCTTGTCGGCCCCTGCGTTAAGCAGGGTTTCCTTCCAGTACCCGGCAGCCCGCAGCATGTCACCCTTATGCTCTGACAGGGAGCTAATTGAAGGTATTTTGAGTAAGCCGAACAGCTCTTCAATAAACCTGTCCTTATTAGCCTCTACGTAGTGTCTGATATTTTCCATGAGATTAAAGTGTTATATGCTTAACTATTCGAGATTATCAGTCTGTGAATTTAGCAAAATTTCGGCTTCCTCCAGCTGTTCGTAGAACGATTCCCCGTAAATACGGACTATGGCATCTTTTAAAAAACGGTAAACCGGCATGCTTTTACTTTCTCCCAGCTGCCGCGCAGGAGCGCATACATCCCAAACATCGTAGTTTAATGCGGTAAAGGTTTTGTACACCTTTACCCTTATCGGGTAAAGGTGGCAGGATGCTGGCTTTTGAAAATCAACCTTTTTATTGAGCCATGCCTTTTCTATGGCGCACGTGGCTATTCCATTCCCGAATGCAACATAGGCACACTCCTTACCATTGACCAGTGGTGTTACCAAATCTCCATCCCCATCGGTAACCGAAGTGCCCTGCCTTTCAATTGCCTTTAACCCCGAAACGCTCAGGTATGGCTTTACAACGGGAAATATCTCCTTTAATACTTCTACTTCGCCAGCAGATAGCGGTGCCCCCGATGATCCATGTACACAGCATAATCCTTTGCACCGAACAACATCGCAGCAAAACTTTTTCTCAATTATTTCGCTACTTACTACCTTATCATCGATATGAATCATCATGGTTATTGACCTTTACCGGCAGAGCACCTTCCCTGTCATTTCTGGAGGAATTGGTAATCCCATGATTGATAGTATTGTTGGTGCCACATCGGCAAGAATTCCTTTTTCCACTGATTTATACCTGTCCGAAACAAGAATTATGGGAACAGGGTTTAGCGAATGGGCTGTGTTAGGGCTTCCATCGGGGTTTATTGCGTAATCGGCATTGCCATGGTCGGCAATAATTACCACGCTATAACCATTTGCTTTTGCAGCCTCCACAACCTCGCTTACACATTGATCGATCGCCTGAACTGCCTTTTGAATGGCGCTGTAAACCCCTGTATGGCCAACCATATCGCCATTGGCAAAGTTAAGGCAGATAAAGTCGTTCACCTTTTTGTTTAATTCAGCAACAATGGCATCTTTCACCAAAAAGGCACTCATCTCGGGTTGCAAATCGTACGTTGCCACCTTGGGTGATGGAATAAGAATGCGATTTTCGGCCGGGAACTCTTTCTCTCGCCCACCGGAGAAAAAGAAAGTTACATGGGCATACTTTTCGGTTTCGGCAATACGGAGCTGCCTGAGCCCGTGGCTCGATATCACTTCACCAACAGTATTCACAAGGTTGTCCTTCTCGTATATTACGTTCACACCCTTAAAAGTGTCGTCGTAACGGGTCATTGTTACATAGTGAAGCGGCAAGGTTTTCATGCCGAGCTCCGGCATATCGTTCTGGGTTAAGGCTATGGTAATTTCTCGCAAGCGGTCTGTGCGGAAGTTAAAGCAGATAACTACATCGCCGGATTTTACCAGGCCCACCGGGTTCCCCTGGTCATCGACCTTTACCACCGGTTTTATAAATTCATCGGTAACACCTCCCTTATACGACTCTTCAATGGCCTTCAGAATATCCGCTGTGGGCTTGCCCTTCCCGTGGACAAGCAAATCGTAGCCCTCCTTAACCCGTTCCCAGCGTTTGTCCCTGTCCATGGTGTAATATCGTCCAACAAGCGAAGCAACTACTCCGTTGCTTGTTTTCAGGTGGTTCTCCAATTCACGAACAAAGCCCAAACCGCTTTGCGGATCGGTATCGCGACCATCGGTAAGTGCATGTATAAAAACCTTGTCCAAACCATATTCCTTGGTAATATCGCACAGCTTGTACAGATGCCTGTCGAGGGAATGTACCCCGCCGTCGGAAACCAGGCCCAGAAAATGAACCGCAACGTTTTTCTCCCTGGCATACTTCAACGCGTCAACCAAGA
>JBFXEO010000098.1:0-10017 GCA_050180015.1 Bacteroidales bacterium
AAAGCGTTGCTACAGTCCGACGCTAAGGTTGCAGCCCTTATTGCCCCTAGTTTTCCTGCAGAATTTACAGATGTCGCGGACTATAAACTATTTGTCGGGATGCTCCGGGCAGTGGGCTTTTCGTATGTTTTTGAGGTGGCTTTCGGAGCAGATTTGGTGGCGCAGCAGTACCAGCATTTATTTGAAGACCGTTCAGGGAAGGGCTATATATCCTCGGATTGCCCTGCAATTGTTACGTATATTCGCTATTACCATCCTAATTTGGTAGATAATTTGTCACCGTTGGTATCGCCAATGGTTGCAACCAGCCGTGTTGTTCGTAAAAAGCTGGGCGATGGGGTAAAGTTGGTTTTTATAGGCCCCTGTATTGCCAAAAAGGCTGAATCCAACGAGGTTGACGAGGTTCTTACATTCCGTGAGTTGCGCAGTATGCTGGAGTATGCTGGAATTACTGCACAAAATGTGGAAGCCTCTGATTTTGATCAGCCACGGGCGGGGAGAGGCGCAATTTTTCCGGTTAGCCGGGGGTTGATGCAAACCGTCAATATCTTTGACGATTTAATAAGTGGAAATATAACTGTAGCCGAGGGAAGAATAGGATTTCAGGAGGCAATCAAGGAATGGGAAACCGGAAGCTTAAATGGACAAAACCTTGAGCTGCTCTGCTGCGAGGGTTGTATCATGGGCCCGGGGATGACTCCCGGAGGTAAGCGGTTCGAGCGTAAAACTTTTATAAGCTCCTACGCAAAGCAAAAGCTCTCCGAAATGCAGCAGCAAGAGTGGGAAAAAAGTATAGCCGAATTTTCTGGCATTAACATGTACAGAAGTTTTTCTCCGGACGATAAACGAATATCGGTACCCACCAGGGATGATGTGAATAAAGTGTTGGCCTCAATGGGCAAATTCTCTCCGCGCGATCACCTAAACTGTGGTGCCTGCGGATACGATACCTGCCTGGAACATGCCATTGCCATAGTTGATGGGTTTGCAGAAATTGAAATGTGCTTGCCCTACACAATTGAAGAAATGCACGCATCTATTAAGGATCTTGCAATTTCTAACGAGAAGCTGGCAAAAATGCAGCAAGCCCTGAAGCATTCCGAAAAACTGGCACACATGGGACAGCTTTCAGCCGGAATTGCCCATGAGCTAAACAACCCGCTGGGAGTTGTCCTTATGTATAGCAACATTTTACTCGATGAATGTAAACCGCAAGATCCGCTTCGGAAAGATTTAGAGTTAATCTCAGCTCAGGCGGAACGTTGTAAAAAAATAGTTAGCGGACTTTTAAATTTTGCCCGGAAAAATCAGGTAAAGGCCGAAACGGTTGACCTTAGGGAGCTGGTTAACGATAGCATTACTTCAGTTGTGGTACCTAAAAATATTACTACAAGTGTTGTTTGCAAAACAAAGGACTACGAGGCTCAGCTGGACTATGAGCAAATGATGCAGGTGCTAACCAACCTGAATAAAAATGCCATTGAAGCAATGCCCAACGGGGGGTATTTAACCGTTGAAGTTGACTCAACTGAAGATGACGTGATTTTTAATGTGATTGATACCGGGACTGGAATCCCGGAGGATAACATGGACAAACTCTTCACGCCTTTTTTCACAACAAAGGGGATAGGGAAGGGAACAGGCTTAGGCTTGGCCACTACGTACGGAATTGTAAAAATGCACAAGGGCAGAATTGAAGTAGAGTCAAATATTGACCCGGCAAAAGGCCCTACGGGTACTACTTTTAAAATAGTTATCCCCCGAATGATGAGCGTTGAATAGTGATTTAGAAAAAAATAAAAATATGCCAACCGCACCCAAAAAAAAGATACTTATTGTTGATGATGATATCGACTATTTGTATCAATTGAGATTTCATGTGGAAAAAATGGGATTCGAGGTGGTTACGGCCGAAAGCCAGCGCGAGGCCGAACAGCTGCTCGGCACCATAAAACCCGATCTGGCAATACTTGATTTGATGATGGAGAACGAGGATAGCGGTTTTATCCTCAGCTATAAAATCAAACGGAAGTACCCCGATATTCCCATCATTATAGCCACCGCAGTATCGGCTGAAACCGGAATGTCATTTGGCATTAACTCTGAGCAGGAGCGTAAGTGGATTAAGGCCGATTTGTACCTGGAAAAAGGCATAAGACCCGATCAGCTTCATCGGGAAATAATCAAATTGCTAAAATTGTAGCATGGAAATAATGAATGTCCTTGTGGTTGACGATGAACCCGGGATACGTTCCGGGGTTTCGCGCATACTAAGCAATTATACGATTACCTATCCATTCCTCGAGGATGATATTGGTTTTAGCGTGGTTGAGGCTGCCTCGGGGGAGGAAGCTATTGAAATAATAAAAGCCACCCCGCCGGCAATAGTTTTGCTCGACAATAAGCTGCCCGGAATTCAGGGGGTTGAGGTGTTGGAGTACATCAACTCCAATCAGCCCAACATCCTGGTGATGATGATAACCTCGTATGCCTCCTTGGAATTAGCCGTAAAGGCAACCAATATCGGTGCTTATGACTTTGTTCCAAAGCCATTCACGCCGCAGGAGTTAAAATCGTCAATGGAGAATATTGCAAAGCATTACCTTCTTCGCCGAATGACCAGAAAGCTCCACAAGGAAGGGAAGCAGATCCGGTTCCAGTTTCTTACGGTACTATCGCACGAGCTAAAATCTCCGCTCAATGCCATTGAGGGCTACCTGCGTTTAATGCAGGAAAAGCAGGCGGGAGAAAATATCGGCGAGTACATGGAGATGATAGACCGTTCATTGTCCAGAATCCAGTCCATGCGTAACCTGATAATGGATTTGCTGGATTTAACCCATATTGAGTCAGGAAAACGCAAGCGCGACTTGCGTGAAATAGACCTTACGCTCGTTGCTAAATCAGCACTCGATACCATTACTCCAATGGCAGTTCAGCGCGACATTAAATTACAGTTCGAGAGCGATGAACCTCAGCCAATAGTTGCAGATTCCGACGATATGGAAATATTGCTGAATAATTTGCTATCAAATGCTGTGAAGTATAATGTAAACGGCGGTTGGGTTAAATGTGCCGTGGGGCAAACCGATGATTACATATACTGCAGAGTATCCGATTCGGGCATAGGAATCGACAGCGAGGATGTACCCAAGCTTTTTCAGGAGTTTAGCCGGATAAAAAACCCTCAAAGTAAAAATGTAAGTGGCAGCGGATTGGGGTTATCCATTGTAAAAAATATTGTAGAATTGTATGGCGCCGAAATTAGGGTTCAGAGTATTCCTGGCGAGGGTTCAACATTTACCGTTCTTTTTCCATGCGCAAATTCTGGTGCTTTGAACGATGGCATTTAATTTCATTAAGAAGTGTAACTTTGCGTATTGTGATTTTTATAGTTTTAACCTTTGATAATATTGAAACACCATGAAATTACCCGAAAGAACAGTCGAAAGGCTGAGCGAGTACCGACGGACTCTCTATAACTGCCTTGCCAGGGGTAAAACGCACATATACTCGCACGAACTTGCAGGGTTGCATAATATTACCGCGGTACAGGTACGTCGAGATTTAATGCTTATTGGCTATTCCAGCCTAAAGAAGAAAGGCTACGACGCCCAGGAGCTCATCGGCGTAATCGGAAAATTGATAGACCACGAGGAGAGCTTAAATGTGGCTGTTATCGGAATGGGAAACCTTGGACGGGCCGTAACGGCCTACTTTAACGGTAAAAGACCAAAGTTGAATATAGTGGCAACTTTTGATGTGGACCCGAATAAAATAAACCGTGTTGTTGCCGGTGTTAACTGTTATCACATCAAGGAATTAAGCGATATTGTTAAGCGTAGCAATATATCAATAGCAATTATTGCATCGCCTCCCGATTCCGCATCGTCGGTGGCGGAGGCACTGGTGGCTGCCGGTATAAAGGGGATACTTAACTTTACTACCGTTCCGCTAAACGTCCCTCAAACAGTATATTTGGAAGAGTACGATATGATTACATCTATGGAAAAGGTGGCATACTTTGTAAAATCAGAAGAATCAAAATAGCTCTCTCCTTTAGCATTGTTTATGAAGGTTCATTACGGATTCGATGATTTGGGCGCGATAAAAAATCCGGTTGTTACCACCGGTTCGTTCGATGGCGTTCATATTGGCCATAAAACAATTATCAACAGGATAAATGAAATAGCCCGAAGTATCGGTGGAGAATCGGTGCTCGTCACCTTTTACCCGCATCCGCGTAAAGTGCTTTACCCGGAGACCGCCGGTAAAAACTTGATGTTTATTCTTTCGCAGCGCGAAAAAATAGACCTACTGGGCAAAACCAGCCTCGATCATTTAATTGTTGTGAGGTTTACCTTAGAATTTTCCAGGGTTTCGTCACTCGATTTTATAAAAAAATTTTTGGTCGATAAACTTCATGCAAAGTATATAGTGGTTGGCTTTAACCATCACTTTGGGCATAACAGGGAAGGCGATTTTGAAGAGCTGACCCGGCTTGGCCGTGAGTATAGCTTTAACGTTGAGGAAATTCCCGAGCAGGATATACAACAGGAAACGGTTAGCTCAACTACCATTCGTAAGTCGTTGCTGGAAGGGCGTATTCAGCGGGCAAACGCTTACCTGGATCATCAGTATATTATTGCCGGATCGCTTGGCAGAGGTACCCACTTCTTTAATCGGGTAGGATTTCCTACCCTTACAGTCCAAATAGACGAGAAGGGTAAATTAGTACCGCCCGAAGGCGTTTACGCAACAACGCTGGAGTGGGGCTCAAAAAGCTACAGGGCCATGGTTATTATTTGGTCAAACCATAACGGTGTCGACCAGGATGTTAATGACAGGAATATAGAGGTACATATACTCGATTTCGAAGGAAAGTTCCTGAGCGATGATGGGAAAATATATTTCCATAAGCAAATTATTGGTGGAGTGGACGTAACGGACGAATCAGGTCTAAGGCATCAGCTCGCCGATGCGTTAAAGTCGGTTGATGAGTTAATTTTTTAGCAAAGTTGATTTCTGTCAGTTATTTTAGCCCTATGTGTTGTATCTTTGTAGGGTAATTATCGTATATATAATTTTGATAAACTACCTGTGTCTGAGGAAGGTAACTACTTTACCACCAAGGATTCAGCAAGTAAAAAATCTAATCCAAAGGATATTCTGATGGAAAAGAGAATCGGAGCAGCACTTATACTAGTCGGGAACCGTGAAAGCGTCGGAAAGTTAAACCAAATTCTTTCTGCACATGCCGATGTTATTGTCGCCCGTCAGGGTTTACCCCTGCACGAAAGGGGAATTAGCATCATCTCGCTTGTACTCGAAGGGACTACCGACGAAATAGGTGCACTAACCGGTCCAATTGGTAAGCTCGATGGCGTTCAGGTTAAAACCCTTATGCTAAGGGGTTAGCAAGATTTTCTTCTTCCGGAATCGTTGTGGATTGGATTTGAGGTTCATCTCCATAGATGGAGTGTTTTCGTAATTTTTGATGTTGGACAATTTAAACGTTAATACCATGAAATTTAATCCAGAAAAGTACCGTATTCCGGACGAGAGAATGAAACCCTTTATCGATTCCGATGAGATTTGGGAATTTATTAACAATGCTAAGCCCACCAGGGAGCGTGTCCGTGGAATAATCGCAAAATCGCTCGATAAAAATCGGCTTAACCTTGAGGAGGTTGCTGTTTTGGTTAATACAACCGATCCGGAATTGGTTGAGGAAATTTTACAGGGTGCACGTACCCTAAAGGAACGTGTTTATGGTAACAGAATAGTTTTGTTTGCACCGCTTTACATTGGCAATAAGTGCACCAACAACTGTAAGTATTGCGGTTTTAGGGTTTCGAATAAGGAGGCCGTTCGGGTAACGTTGTCCGATGATGAAATTGTAAAAGAGGTAGAGGCACTGGAAGACAACGGGCAGAAACGGCTAATCCTTGTTTACGGCGAACACCCAAGCTATTCCGCCGATTACATTGCCCACACGGTTAGGCTGGTTTATGGTATAAAGAGAAATAACGGGGAAATCCGTAGGGTTAATATTAACGCCGCTCCACTCGACGTTGATGGGTTTAAAATGGTAAAGGCGGCTGGCATTGGTACCTACCAGATTTTTCAGGAAACGTATAGCCCGGAAGCCTACGGTTGGTATCACCCGTCGGGGAAGAAGAAGGACTTCGAATGGCGGCTAACCTCCTTGGATAGGGCCCAGGAGGCAGGTTTAGACGATGTGGGCATTGGAGCCCTTTTTGGACTCTACGACTGGCGTTTTGATGTGCTGGCACTTGTAAGGCACACCAACCATCTGGAGGCTTGCTATAACGTTGGCCCACATACCATATCGTTTCCCCGCATTAAATCGGCATCCGGTTTAGATATTACCGATAAGTATTTCGTATCCGATGATGATTTCGTGAAATTGGTGGCAATTCTTCGCCTGGCCGTTCCGTACACCGGCATGATACTAACGGCAAGGGAACCCGTTCACATCCGCCGGCAGGTTATTCAGTTTGGCGTTTCGCAAATAGATGGCGGTACAAAGCTGGAGCTGGGGTCATATTCTGGCACAAGAAATGAGCAACAAAATCTCAACAAAGAGCAATTCCAGATAAATGATGACCGATCGTTAGCCGAAATAGTAGATGAGTTAATTGAGCATAACTATATTCCATCGTTCTGTACAGCGTGTTATAGGCTGGGAAGAACTGGCGAACACTTCATGGAATTTTCGGTTCCCGGGTTCATTAAAAGGTACTGCACACCCAACGCCATACTAACGCTTACCGAGTATTTGGTGGATTATGCTACACCCGAGGTACAGGAAAAGGGGTATGGTTTAATCAATAAAACTCTTGAGGACTTAAAGGTACATCAAAATACCGACGAAATAAAACGTAGGATAGAGCGCATCAAGGTGGGTGAAAGGGACCTTTACTTCTAAAGTAACCCCAGCAGCTTAACGTGGGAGCAAATAGTAAAAGCTAAAGTAGATGTTGTTCTGCCAAGCTGCAGGGTTCAACGAGGGCAAGAACTGACTTTGTAGGTAAATGGATTAATTCCGTTGAAGTTGTGCTGCCCGGTTCGCTTTCCCTTCGACGGGTCAGTAACCTCAGAGGCGGTATCTTACATCAAACTCTCACTTTAAAGTAGCCTATTCGCGGACATTCTTGTGCTACTTATACACTTGCATTTTACCAACCGGGCAGGAAGTTTATTCCCCAGTTGGCAGACTCGAAGCCTCCCAGCTGGAAAGGAACGGCATAGTATGGCTCCAATACAAGCATCCCAAATAGGTTAATTCTGATACTAAGCCCTGTACTTACAAAAGGAACCCGTTCATCAATATTTTTGGGCTTCCACCTTAGTTTTGGAGGGTTATCCTTTGTCCATGCAATTCCCGCATCGACAAATAATGCCAGTTCAGTAAATAGAGCGCTGGATTTGAACAGGGCCAACCGTTCGGGTCCAGTAAATGGTAATCGAATTTCAAAATTTGCAACAACCATTTGATCGCCTGTTAGCTGATCTATATTGACGTTCGAAGTTTCATTGTAGTCAATAAAAGCATCACTGTCATATCCTCTTACATACCAGGGGTAACCAATATAAAGCGGGTATAATATACTATCAGAAACAGCGGTTCCAAACCTTCCGTAGTAAATACCGCGCATGGCAAAGCTGATTGGTTTAACAAAGATGTATTTTCTCATGTCAACCAATCCCCCCCAGTAATCGTAATCTCCAAGTGTTCTGTCAACCTGAAATCTAAATCGGTGGCCCCTCATGGGGGATGCTATACCAAAGTCGGAATTGTCGTAAACATAAGCGAGATTTGTTCTGCCCAGCCAGAAACCAGGAGGCGCGTCGCCCTTATGGCGGTCGGAGCCATAGTATGCCCCGTTGATGTAATAATTAGAGTATATATCGAGTCTATAGTAATATCGGGCAATTGAAGTTCCGATTTCAAACCGTTGGGTTTGGGATAGGGGGAAGTAGGTTAACCCGCCAAGGGATGTTTCAAACATTCTGTAGTAGAGTACCTGTAAGTCTTCTATTACAACCGGGTTCCCGTCAATTGTTTTATGTAGCGTGTCGTAGCCATACTGCCCGAATGTATAGGGTATATGGGAAGCGGTTACACCCCATGTAAAATATTTTTTCTGCTGAAGGTAGGTTACCTGTCCGCCAAAGTCATATACTTCGCCGTTCAATGCCAGTCCTGTATATAGCATGTTAACGCCAGTTATATCGGAGAAGAGCATTTCTACGCCTCCGGACATGCCCGTGCCGTAAGAGCTGGTGGTTATTCCCATGCCTATGTTAGAAATGTAATCCAGCTTGAATTTAGGTTTAAAACCAACGGTTTTAAATGAATCTACAAGGTGTTCAGGCAAGTGTGTGTCGGCTAAATTTTTGTCAACTAAGCCTTCTGTGGCCCTGTTTAATGGTGGTAGTATTGATGCGTCGAAATTTACGTAGTACGGATCAACTTTAACCGGTTTAAAATCGACTGTATCGGCAGTATATATGGAGTATCTGTTTTTATAGTAATGCGAGTAGCATATCTCGTCGGTTTCGTGGGCAACGCTCATGGCGGGGGCTAGAGGCGTTATCCCCGATATTCCGGTGAGAATATTTGTTAACCGGTAAGTTTCATTCGTGTTGATGTTAAACTTAAAAAGGTTGCGGTACCCATCGGAATTTGACAGAAAATATATGTTTTGCCCATCGCCTGAGAACATTGGATTTAGGTTATCGGCTTTAGGGAAAATATCATAAACCTTAATGCTGCCGTCGGATGTGTTGTGGATTGCGATGTTGTAACCTATATGGGTGTTGGAGCTATCAATATCGCGTGGCGAGGGTTTATCGGTTGAGTAAACAATCATGGAACCATCGGGTGACCATGCAGGATGAATGTTGCACCACGGATCGTGGGTGAGTTGGGTAACCATTCCGCTGTTGAGGTTTATCATGTACAGATCGTTTATACCCTCCACAAGCCCTGAAACAACAATGTTTTGCCCATCGGGCGACCAAGCCGGGTAGTTGAACGAAGGAACACCCGGTATGGAAACCTCGTTTACGAGTTTATCATCAAAAACATCAACAATTAACAGCTTGTTTTTTCCCTTGCTGAATGCTACAAATGCAAATTGTTGGCTGTTGGGCGACCAGGTTCCCGCCGATTCAATAAAATTTAACGCATCTATCTCGTTGTCGTGAACAACACTCGATAACCGACGAATAATTTTCCCGCTTGTTGCATGTGCAAGGTAAAGGTCAATGGAGAATAAGTCCTTCTCAGAATAAAAGGCTAGGTATCGGCCATCGGGGCTAACCGCAGGGGATATGTTTAGCTCTCCGGCATTCCGCTCAAAAAGAATTTGAGTTCCTGCCGGGTCATCAGAGCTGTCGGGTAGTACGCTTTTAAAGTATTCGTAGTAAACCGATTTCCAGAGTGAGCTAAATGCCTTTTCATCTAGGCCTACGTATTTTCTCAGTGCAAAGTTATATCCCCGTTTGGCCGTTTCCTTAAATATTGGATTTATTAAACTATCGCCGAATGTTCTGCCAATGAACGACCAGAATGCGTGCCCCCAGCGGTAGGGGAAATATTTGTTGGGGTAGTAGGTCATGTCTTCCAGGGTGGGGAAGTTGTCATTTATTACCGCATCCCTCATCCACATGGCAGTTTGGTAGTCGAAAGTTCCAATTGAAAGGTATTCAGCCATACCTTCAACCATCCATAGCGGTAGGTTCCGGACGGAGTTTAAGGAGGTAGAATCTCCGAAAATCAACGAATTATACTGAAAGGCATGGACTAGCTCATGTCCAAGTACATGGTCTGTTTGCTGCCAAGTTTCGGTTAGCGGAAATACTACCCTATTTTTTAAGGCCTCGGTTACCCCCCCGGTTCCGATGTCAATTGAACCGGAGATTGCAGTGGTTTGCTGAAAATCGGCATGGTTGTCGTAAATTAAAATTGGGTTTCTCTTTTTTATT
>JBFXEO010000099.1:0-9986 GCA_050180015.1 Bacteroidales bacterium
TTCCGATCTGGTTTGCCGGGCGTAACTTCGTAGCCAAACTCAATGCTTCCCCGGTTGGTAAATTTTAGTGCATTCCCAATTAAATTGCTTAAGATTTGACGCAAGCGGACCTTATCCACCGTCACGTTCGAATCCAAATCGGAGAGCGAAGTTATAACCCTTAAACTAATTCCTTGTTCGGCCAGGTCAGGGTTTGCCGTATGGTAGAATGAGTATATCTCGTTCAGCAAGGAGTTTAAATTAAGTGATTCCGGGTTAATCTTTAGCTGGTTTGCCTCAATTTTAGAAATATCAATAATATCGTTAATCAGGCTAAGCAAATGATCGGCGCTATTGCATATAATGTTCAAAAACTTCAATGTTGCACTTTTCCCTGTTTCAGGATAATTCCTTAAATACTCGGCAAATCCCACGATACCGTTCAGGGGTGTTCTGATTTCGTGACTCACGTTGGCCAAAAAGGCAGATTTTAACCGATCAGACTCTTCGGCCTTATCGAGCGCATCAACCAGGGCTTTCTCGTACCTTTTATGCTCGCTAATATCAGTCCCAATGCCAAGTATCAGCTCTTTATTGTTGAATACCACCCTGCGCTTTAGGACATTAACCGTATGCACTTTCCCGTCAACAAATGTCAACTTTTCCTCGGCCTCAACAAGGGAATCGGACCTTAACGCTTCGCCATCGCTCAGCTTACAGCTCTTTATTTCTTCGGGGGTTAGAGAGATTTCGGGTGTATCATACCCTATTACATCTCTGAAATACCTGTTAATGAAAGAATAAGTTCCATCAGGAGCGGACATCCATATACCTATCGGGGCAACGTTTACTATGGTATCGAGTAAGTTTTTCTGGTTATTCAACTCCACCTCCGCCTCTTTCCGCTCAGTAATATCCTTCAGCGCGCTGATAAACCTCACCGAAGTTCCCTTCTCGTCATACTCGGGATACACCGTATTATTAATCCAAAAAATTTTCCCATTCCTGGCCATAATTCTAAAATCGAGAGAAACTTTTTCTTCTAATTTGATGCGATCTAAAGCGGAATTGAATGCTGGCAAATCTTCGGGGTGAATAATTTCTCGCCATTTACCAATAGAGTTTAAGTCATCAGGGCTATAGCCAACCAAACTAGAAAAAGAATCGCTGATGATTTCCCCGTTAAAGGTTCCATCGGCATTAAAGGTTAACACAGAAGAAGCATCGGTAGTAATAGATGAAATAATCCTGAAGTACTGCTCCTTTCTCCCCAATTCCTGCTCGGCGGTTTTCCTTGCTGTAACATCTTCAACTATTCCAAATCCCCCGATAACATTTCTATTATCTTCAGAAAATATTGGTAGTGTTTTTAAGTTGATATAAGTTTCTGCATTGCCCTGCAGGGAGTGTACAACACCTTCATAGTATCCCTGTTTTCCTGAAATTGCTTCATCCAAAGCTGACAAAGCATTTTTATCGTTAAGCTGGTTTACCCTTAATCCTATAAGTTTAGCCTTATCGGAGTGGAATATTTCAGCAAACCTATCGTTGCAGTCAATAACTTCGGTATCAACGTTAAACTGAAAAATACCGATTGACAGTTTTTCAAAAAGTAAACGATACTTTTTCTCGTAATCAAGATTATCATCGTTCACGTTACCCTGATTGGAATTATCCCGGGGAGGCTTCCGGTTTGGCATATTGCTTCGCATACGTTTAACTTATAAGAAGTTAATATATTACGTAAAGTAATACAAATTAAGGCAAAAAGCAACCGCCGCCTGAGAAAATAAATATGGCTTAAAATACGGCCCGGGCAATACCCGAAATATTGCTTGCCCGGCCCATAGTGTAGAAGTGAATTGCAGGAACGTTGGCGGCCCTCAGCTCTTTGGCCTGCATGGTTGCCCATTCAATCCCGACCTGATAAACCTCCTTGTTGGAAGGGCACTTTTCAATTTCGCGTACAAATTCTTCCGGAATATGGGTGTTAAAAACCCTGGGCAACAGGTTAACGTGCTCCTTTACGGTAATTGGCTTAATACCGGGGATAATGGGGACATTAATTCCTGCGGTTCTACATTTATCAACAAAGGTGAAATACTTCCTATTGTCAAAAAACAGCTGGGTTACTATGTAGCTGGCCCCGGCCTCAACCTTCTCTTTCAGATGCTTAATATCTGATTCAACATTGGGTGACTCTGGATGTTTCTCCGGGTAACCGGCAACTCCAACGCAAAAGTTGGTCGGTTCGGCCTTCTCCATTATATTTTCCAGGTATATCCCGTTATTCAGATTTTTAACCTGGCTCACCAAATCCACGGCGTGAGAATGTCCGCCCGGTTTCGGCTCAAACTTGCCGGTAACCTTATCGGCATCGCCACGAAGTACCAGCACATTCTGTATATTCAAAAAATCCAAATCGATAAGGGCGTCCTCTGTTTCCTGCATATCAAAACCACCACAGATCAGGTGTGGAACAACATCTATCGTATAGCGCTGCTGAATTGCCGCCGATACGCCAACGGTTCCCGGACGGCGGCGCACCTTCACAAGTTCAGCCCCCCCCGGCGAACCCGGACGGTAAACGACCTCCTCGCGATGATACGTGATATTGATATACGCCGGATTAAACTCTATTAACCTATCAATTGTATCGAAAATGGTTTGGATGTTATGCCCCTTCAATGGCGGCAGCAGCTCAAAGGAAAATAAAGTTGATTTAGAGTTGTTTATGGTGTCTATTACTTTCATTTCGCGAAAAGTTAAAAAGTTAATCGAAATACAATCTAACTAAAACCGTTTCAATGCTGTCCCTTTTTTGACATCTTTCATTTTCATTGCATTACTCAATTAGTTCATCTATTAGTTTCTCATTTTTATTTTCAATTGAATCAAATATTTCTTTTTCAAATTCTACAAATTCATTCCTGTCTTTACTGTATCTAATCTTCCCGTTTTCAAGATAGTGAATAAGGTCGCACAAGTTTGTTAGTGTTTCAATTATGTGGGAGGTAATGATTATCGTCTTTCCTTTTTCCTTTAAGCGCAATAAAATCATTCGAATAATCCTGCAAGCCTCAATATCTAAACCATTAAATGGCTCATCGAGTATCATTAAAGGTTTATTTTGTTTTAAGATACTCAGGAATGCAAGCTTTTTCTTCATTCCTGTTGAATAGTTGTCCACTATGTTGTCCAGAGGTAATGCAAATAGTTTGTTCCATTGTTCAATATCAAAATTCTGATTTTTAAATAAACTAAGGTACTCTCTACCTGTAATATTGGAATAAAAAAAAACTTCTGTTTCCAAATATGCGATAATTTTCTTGGTTACTTTTTGGTTATCTATAAATATTATCCCATTATCTGCTTTTTTAAGGCCAAAAATAGCATTTAGAAGTGTCGTTTTTCCTGCGCCATTTAAACCAACAATTCCATGAATTAACCCATTATCAAGAGAAAGTTCAAGATTGTCAATGACCTTTTTTTCTGAGCTATATGATATAGTTAATTTGTTAATGGTAATCATTTAAGTAATAATTAAGTTTATTAATTGATTTTAAATAGAACCAAATAGCCAAAGACCAAACCAGAGGTAAAAATATTGGAATTATTCCGCCTAGTGCTCCAATGCCCCCAAAAGTTTGGGCAGCAGGAGACTTTGTGTTTGGTTCGTAAAAAGCATACTTAACCATTATTATGTAAATATGCAGAAAAACAAAAATTATGAATTCGGCAACCGGAATATACCATTTATCAAAATTAAATATCAGATACAATCCAATCAATGGCATTACTACAACTGAAAACAATTGGATTTGTCGTTTGACTTTATGCAATAAAAATTTACGGGGAGCAAACTCGTACGATAACAAAACTTGGTATGGTTCACATCTCTCAAAAAAACTGAATGTTAAGATTCCCAAAATAAAAATTACCGTTGGTACACTACCAATAAAAAAAGGTGTCAAGGCTGCAATAATCCATGTTGGAACAATAATAAAAAATTGTTTTCTTAATCCTGACTTCCATTCAATACAATCAGGTGGAATCAAATCCTGGAGTTTAGTGTTTAAACTTTTTCCTGTGGGGGGGGCATCAAGATGGACAATAATTAGCAATCCAAAAAACAATGTAATCGTTGGAATCCATTGTCCATGAAACATTAAACAAAAAAGAACTGGAGTAGATATTGCGATGTATTCAGTCAGGATAATAGATTTAAAACCGGGAAAATGGCTTTTGAGAAATAACTTATCACTCCGGCCCAGCTGTATCATTAAGAGTAATACCAATAATCCCAGGCTAATATATTGGGATGTTGATTCATTCGAAGTCTTGGTAAACAACATGATTCCTAAAAATCCCATCAGCCCAAGCAAGAAAACTATTCGAAAAAAGCCAATTCCAATCAGACCTCGATATATTTGTTTTAATCTTATTATCAATAGCGTTCTAATCATATACAGTATCCTTCACATCAATTGTCTATCTATACGCTAAATATGTTGGTATAAATTTCTCAACATCATCGGTACTTATACCCAAACGCTTTGCGTAATCGGCAACCTGATCCCTATCAATTCTCCCAACGTTAAAATATCGCGATTCAGGGTGTGAGAATAGATACCCGGCCACCGACGCCCCGGGGCTCATGGCTAAATTCTCGGTTAATGTCATTCCGGTTACCCTTGTTGCATCAAGCAAATTGAATATAAATTGCTTACCGCGATGATCGGGGCAGGCTGGATAACCCGGTGCCGGCCTTATACCCACGTAACGTTCTGCCAGTAGCTGTTGCAAAGGCAAATCCTCGTTGGGGTTGTAGCCCCAAATTTCCTTACGAGCCTTTAGGTGCAGCAACTCGGCAAACGCTTCGGCGAGTCTATCGGCCAATATTTTAACCATTATCGACTTAAAATCATCGCCGGCAGAACGGTACTCCGCCGCAAGTTCATCGGCCCCAATTCCGGCAGTAACGGCAAAGCAGCCAAACCAATCGGGGTGTTTCGAATCTCCAGGCGATACATAATCGGCAAGGCAAAGGTTCGGAGAGCCGTCATCCTTTTTTTCCTGATTCCGCAGCTGAGGAATTACAGCCAGCGTTTTGTCCCTTGTTTCATCGGCATAAATTTCGATATCATCGCCGTTGGATGCTGCTGGGAATATACCCACTACTCCGGATGCTTTCAGACGTTTTTGGCTAATCACCTCGTCGAGCAACTCGTTAGCCTCGGTATAAAGGCGTTTTGCCTCGGCTCCTTTAACGGGATCGTTAAAAATATCAGGGTATTTACCCGAGATATCCCATGAAAAGAAAAAGAATGTCCAATCAATATACTCTCTAATTTCATCAAGCGGAAAATTACTAAAATCAATCACTCCAGTTTTAGCTGGCTTTGGTGGAATATAGCTTTCCCACGGAAAATCAAATGAATTTTTTCTTGCAGCCTCAAGAGAAACAAGTGCCGGCCTCCTTCCGGTGTAATCACTCCGCAGCTTGCTGTATTTTTCCTTGATGTGTTTTATATAACCGCCCTTTTTCTCCTGATTTAGAAGGTTGGAAGCTACCCCGCTTGCCTTCGATGCATCCTTAACGTGAACCACAGAACCGGAGTAATCCGTATCGATACGTAAGGCTGTATGCAACTCCGATGTTGTTGCACCGCCAATAAGTACAGGTATTTGTATATTATGACGTTCCAGTTCCCGAACTACATGGGCCATTTCGTCGAGCGATGGCGTTATAAGTCCGCTTAAACCTAAAATATCAGCTTTCTGTGCTATAACTTCTTCAATGATTTTTTCGGCTGGTACCATTACGCCCAAGTCCACAATTTTATAACCATTGCAGGCCAATACCACACCAACAATATTTTTTCCAATATCGTGAACATCGCCCTTGACAGTTGCCATAACAATGGTGCCCTTTTTGGCCTGATTTTCCTCCAGCTCAGCGGTTCCGTAAAGGTAAGGTTCAAGTACCTTAACCGCCGATTTCATAACACGAGCACTTTTTACTACCTGTGGAAGGAACATTCTGCCGGAGCCAAACAAATCGCCAACCTCGCCCATACCATCCATCAGCGGGCCTTCAATAACATGGATTGCTGAGCCCAATGTATTGTAGGCCTCCAGGGTATCGTCCTCAATATACTCCGTAATACCTTTTACCAGCGCGTGCTGCAAACGTTTTGTAACAGGTGCGTTGCGCCATTCCTGAACTGCATGTACTTCCGTTTTTTCCGGCGATATATTTTGAGCAAAAGTAAGCAGCCGCTCCGTTGCGTCGCGCCGACGGTTAAGAACCAAATCCTCTGTTAATGTAAGTAAATCTGGCTCTATTGCCGTATAAACCTGCAACATCGAAGGGTTTACAATTCCCATATCCATTCCGGCATTTATTGCATGGTACAGGAAAACGGAATGGATTGCCTCCCGGATAACATTATTTCCCCTGAATGAAAACGAAAGGTTGCTTACACCGCCACTTACCTTCGTATTAGGAAGATTTTGCTTGATCCAACGGCATGTTTCTATAAAACTTACAGCCTGAGTGGAATGCTCAATCATTCCTGTTCCAATGGCAAGAATATTCGGATCGAAAATTATATTCTCGGACTGGTAGCCAACAATATCGGTTAAAATTCGATACGAACGCTCAGCAACTTTTATTCGGTGTTCCGTCGTTACTGCCTGCCCATTCTCGTCGAAAAGCATTACAACTACTGCCGCACCGTACCGCTTAATCAACTTTGCCCGACGAATAAATTCAGCCTCTCCTTCCTTTAAACTTATGGAATTGACAATGCTTTTACCCTGCGTGCATTTTAGCCCAGCCTCAATCGCTTCGAACCTCGATGAATCAATCATCACCGGAACTTTGGCAATATCGGGTTCAGCTGCAATCAGGTTTATAAATTCGGTCATTGCCCGGGGAGCATCAATTAACGCATCGTCCATGCATATATCAATGGCCTGTGCTCCGCCTTCAACCTGCTCGCGGGCTACAAAAAGCGCATCGGCGTACTTGCCTTCGGCAATCAACCTGGCAAACTTTTTTGAACCAGCCACGTTGGTTCGCTCGCCAATGTTCACAAAGTTGGTATCGGGGCGAATTTCCAGCAACTCCAACCCGCTCAGCTTTGTATTGCTCGCAATATTCGGGAAAACCCTTGGTGAGTATTTAGGGGCAAGTGCTGCTATTTTTTCAATATGCAATGGCGTTGTTCCGCAGCAACCGCCCACAATATTTACCAAGCCCAGCTGGAGCATTTGCTCTACAACCGCCGCCATTTGCCCGGCAGGCTGATCGTACTCGCCCAGCTGATTGGGCAATCCGGCATTGGGATGAACGCTAACCCTAAACCTGGTTTTCTGCGAAAGTTCCTCCACGTAAGGCAAAAGTTGCTCGGCGCCAAAGGCGCAATTCAACCCAACGCTCAAAAGCGGAAAATGCGAAACCGACGCAAGGAAAGCCTCCAACGTTTGACCGGCCAGCAATCTACCACTAGTATCGGCAATGGTTGCAGAAACCATAACGGGCACATCTTTTTGCAAACTTTCCAGAACCTGGGCAATTGCAAAAAGCGCGGCCTTGGCATTTAACGTATCAAATATTGTTTCTACCAGCAAAATATCAACGCCACCCTCAACAAGTGCCTTTGCCTGCTGTCCATAGGCCATTGCCAAATCATCAAAACTAACCGCCCGATAACCGGGACGGTTAACATCGGGCGACATGGAAGCCGTACGATTTGTTGGCCCCATGGATCCGGCAACCAATCTTGGTTTATCGGGGTTTAACCGCGTAAACTCGTCGGCAACTTTGCGGGCGAGTTTAGCCCCTTCAAAATTTATTTTCTCAACCCAGCCCTGCGTTCCGTATTCCGACTGCGATATAGCCGTTGCATTAAAAGTGTTGGTTTCGATGATATCGGCCCCCGCTTTCAGGTAATCGCGATGGATCGATTCAATTACATCGGGACGGGTAAGAACCAACAAATCGTTATTACCCTTTAAACTCAGCGTATGGTTGGCAAATACCGATCCCCGAAAATCGGCCTCCTGCAGCTTGAATCGCTGAATCATTGTACCCGTTGCCCCATCGAGCACAAGAATGCGCCGCGAAAGCAAGTCGTTTATTCTACTTTTGTTCATCAACTTAAGTTTCAAATAATATCACCTCAAAAGTGAGGCACAAAGTAAAACTATATTTTTAAATTCTTCATTAATAATTACAAATCGTTACCCGTGTAGCTAAGCGTTCCGGGAGAAAGTAAATCTATTCCTTCTATAAAAGAATAGTAGTTGAATAGTGCAAATATAAACCCAGCCATCGCTCGGCTTATAGCCTTGGCTATTTCAGCAAACTCAGCAAGTTGAGGCACTGCTAGCCGGGTTTAAATTTTGATTCTCCATTTTATTAACAAGAATTAAAGTTTATGTTAATATGCGTTAAAACAGCAGCATGGTTGTTGATCTGGTTACTCATCGCTTTGAACCAATTTAATAGTAATGTCCCCAAAAAAAATAGCAAATATTTTACCCGGACGCATCACTTTCATCTTTAAAATCACAAAAACTTAACAAAAATAAAACGCATTTACTATGCTTTAATCCATCTCATCGCCATACATTTACCGCACCAACCTTAAAACTTTATTACATGACACTTAAAACAAATGTAAGGAATGCAATGCTGCTCTTGGCATTTTTCATTGTTGGTACAACAATGGTTTCCTGCGAAAAGGATTATTCAACTATTGATGAGGCTGAACTGGCCATTCAAGCCCAAAACGACTTACAAAAAGCAACCGTTTCTTTTACCGAAACATTTGAAAGTGGTACAAAAACTGCATACGCAGCAGCTGCGGTTACCCTTTCAACGGGATCATGGTACTTGGACAATGCCTTGATTGGCACATCAACCAGCGACAGAAAGAATGGTTCAAAATCAGTCAGAATAACAAGTACCGGAAAATTAACCATGCAATTCGACAAAACCACCGGTGCTGGCACGGTTAGTATTTACCATGCAAAATATGGTAGCGACGGTACAAGCACCTGGGATCTCTACATGTCAACCAACAGTGGTAGTTCATGGACAAAAGTTGGTTCAACTGTAACCACCTCGTCAACCACCCTAACAAAAGCCTCTTTTTCGGTTAATCAGTCAGGAAATGTACGTTTTGAAATTCGTAAGCTTACAGGTACCTCGTACAGGATTAATGTTGATGATTTTGCTATAACAGATTATTCGAGTGGTGATACCGGCGGAGATACCGGAACATCGGCCGCTGATGGTGATAACATGATGCTTGGGAACCCTTCGGGAGCTGTTGCCAGCACCACTTATGCTAACAACTACTTAATGGTTAAAACCCAGTACGCATTATCATATAACAATAGCAAACTAACCTGTAACTGGGTTTCGTGGTACTTAGGCTCATCTTGGCTTGGATCGGCTTCCCGTCAGGACGATTTCAGAGCCGATGCTACATTGCCATCGGGTTGGGTGCAAGTTGGTGCAACCGATTATAGCGGTTCCGGGTTCGACCGTGGCCACATGTGCCCAAGCGCAGATAGGACATCGACTACTACCGATAACTCCGCTACATTCTTAATGACCAACATGATTCCTCAAGCCCCGAAGAACAACCAGGTAACATGGGCTAACCTTGAAAATTACTGCCGCAGCTTAGTAAGTGCTGGTTATGAACTTTACATCATATCGGGCCCTTACGGACAAGGTGGAACCGGATCAAATGGATACTATACAACAATATCAACCAAGAATATTGTGGTTCCTTCCTATGTATGGAAAATTATTGTTGTGCTACCCATTGGCACAAACGACATTTCAAGGATTACCTCGTCAACCCGCGTTATTGCTGTTTGGATGCCAAACACACAAACGGTTAGCAGCCAAGCATGGGGTTACTACCGTACAACTGTTGACTATATTGAAAGTCAAACAGGGTATAATTTTCTATCGAATGTTT
>JBFXEO010000100.1:0-9893 GCA_050180015.1 Bacteroidales bacterium
ACATCATCGTGGCAAAAATCTCCTAACTTCCCAAATATTTAAACGACTCGGTAAATGACTTCATGCTGGAATTCCTGATAGCCATCGTAGCGGTTATACTGGTTACCATGCTACTACTGCCATTAAGGATTGCGTCGGTTGCAGGAATAACGGTACCCATAGCCGTTTTAATAACACTGGCCGGGCTATACTTCTTTGGCATAGAGCTGCATACCGTATCGTTAGCGGCCCTTATCATTGTTCTTGGTATGATTGTGGACAACTCCATTGTTGTAATAGATAGCTATGTGGAAAAAATAGACCATGGAATTTCGCCCTGGCACGCATCCATTGCCAGCGCAGAGGAGCTGTTTACACCAATACTAACCGCCACGCTTGCCATTATCTCGGCATATTTCCCCTTAATGATATTCCTGCCGGGAATGGCCGGAGAATTTGTTCAAACATTGCCGCTCGTGGTAATAATGGCGCTATTTGTTTCAATACTGGTAGCTATTCTTTTGGTACCCTACCTGAATTTTGTATTCATAAAAAAAGGGTTAAAGAAGGATGAATCGAAAAAAAATCGAAAAACATTTCTGGATTTACTCCAGGGCTGGTTCGACTACACCCTCGAAAAGTCCTTTAGGCACCCCAGGCTTATAATTGCCGGAACCCTTGCAATCCTGGCTTTTTCATTCATACTGTTTAAAAATATCGATCAACGATTATTCCCGGAAGTAGAACGGAACCAGTTTGCCGTGGAAGTTTACCTTCCAGCGGGCTCATCGCTGGAAAGTACCGCCCAGGTAATAGATAGCCTTGAGAATATTCTGCTTAACGATAAAAGGGTAAACTACGTAACCAGCTTCATTGGCACCAGTTCGCCCCGCTTTCACACGGTATATGCCCCCAACATGCCTGCGCCAAACTACGGGCAGCTGCTCATAAATACTGTTTCCGACAAGGCTACCCGGGAAATCGTTAAAGACTACAACGATAAGTACGCCGACCATTTCCCCAACGCCCATGTTAAATGGAGGATACTGGCACTTCAGTATAACAGATTCCCCATTGAAGTTCGAATTACTTCCGATTCCATAAAGGACATCCGGGCTGTTCAGGCCCAGGTGGAAAATATCCTTAAGCATACCAAAAATTTGGAATGGGTACGAAACGACTGGGATGAGAAACAGCAAAGCATTAAGGTTGATATTGACAGGGATAAGGCTAACAGGCTTGGTTACTCCAAGGGCTTTGTTGCTACATCTTTAATGGTAGGACTGGACGGCATTCCCCTAACCACAATTTGGGAGGGCGATTACCCTGTAGAAGTCCGGCTTACCCAGAATAGCGAAAAGCAGAAAAACATAGGAACGGTTGAAAACCAATTCGTCACCTCTTTAACCAGTTTTTCATCGTTACCCCTACGCTCGTTTGCAAAACTTTCGCCGGAATGGACAGAGGGAACCATTGCCCACCGAAACGGCACGCGTACATTAACCATATCCGTAGATAACGAATCAAACGTAATGGCCTCAGCCATCCTAAACGAATTAATGCCACAGATAGAAAAATTAACGCTACCGGAAGGAACATCAATTACTTACGGGGGCGATTATGAAAATCAATTCGAGGTATTTGTACCCATGTTAATTGCACTTGGGCTAAGTATCGTTCTAATCTTCTTCATACTACTATTCCAGTTCAAAAAGGGAAAACTGGCTATACTTATAGTATCCACAATGCTTTTGGCACTCCCCGGTGCTGTTATTGGATTAAAAATAGCCGGATATCCTTTTAGCCTAACTGCATTTATTGGCATAACAAGCCTTTGCGGAATGGTTGTCCGTAATGGGATTATACTAATAGATTACGCCCGTGAGCTAAGGGAAAAAGATAAAAAGTTGACTGTAAAAGAAGCAGCCATAGCCGCGGGCAAACGCAGAATGCGCCCTATCTTTTTAACATCAGCTGCTGCTTCTGTAGGCGTTATTTCAATGATTGCCAGCCGTTCACTGCTCTGGGGGCCCCTGGGTACAGTTATATGTTTCGGTCTTATGATTGCCATGGTGCTAACACTGTATGTGCTACCAATTTTATACTCATGGGTTTTCTCCGATAAACCAGAAAAAACGGGATTCTGGTCTGTTCCCCAAAAATTCCCCATTAGACGGCTAAAAAAAGGCTTAACTACAGTGGTAATAACAGCTCTTCTGACAATCCCTGTAAGCATGGAAGCACAAACATTAAGCTTGGATTCATGCAAAAACCTTGCTGTTGAGAATAACCGTAAAATAAAAGAGGCCAACTTTAACATATCTATCTCGGAAGAGCAAAAAAAAGGTGCATTTACGCATTACTTCCCGCAAGCCAACGCCATGCTATTTGGCATGAAAACATCGGATTACCTGTTAAAAGGTTCCACACCAGATATTCCAGTTTTGGAAGACCCAGCCGCTGCAACACCTGTAGTGGTTGGGTATTTACCCTCCTTCCCCATTAAGCTTATAGATTACCTGAATACCGCAGCGGTAACTATTACTCAACCCATATTTACCGGAGGAAGAGTAGTTAACGGGAACCGTTTGGCAAAAACAGCCATCAGTATCAACAGGGAAAAACAAGCCATGACAACCACCGATGTACTGGTAAAAACCGAAGAATACTACTGGACAGTAATTTCACTCAGCGAGAAAACTAAAACGCTGGAGCTGTACAAAAAAATGCTTGATACACTGCAACGCGATGTAGAAGTATCGTACAAAGCCGGGTTGGTACAACGTACCGATTTACTTAAAGTGCAGCTGAAGTTGAATGAAATTGAGATGAACCAGCTGAAACTTCACAATGGTATTAACCTGGCCAAGCAAGCACTATGCCAGCATATTGGCATCGTTTACGATAGTACCATCGCACTTTCCACCCCTGTTAAAGATCCGGAGCCACCCCGAAAATTTTACGTTCAACCCGACGTGGCCGTAGGCAACCGTTCCGAGTACAAAATGCTAAACGATGCAATACGCGTAGAAGAACTGCAGAAACGCATTACCGTGGGGGAGCACCTCCCACAGGTAGCCATTGGGGCGGCCGGGTACTACCTTGATATGATTGATAATAGCAGCACAAATACGCTGGCTTTTGCAACCATCAGCATTCCCATTACCGATTGGTGGGAAGGGAAACACAAGATCAGGCAAAATCAGATTAGGATAGAGAACGCCAGGAACCAGCTGGACGAGACCTCTGAACTGCTAAAACTACAGATAGAACAAACAAATAACGATTTAATAGAATGCTACTTTCAGGTTGAGGTCGCAAAAAAATCGGTACAGCAGGCCGCGGAAAACCTAAAAATATCGAGCGACAATTACCGGGCTGGCATTATATCGATGTCAGACTTACTGGAGGCGCAATCTGTTTGGCAGGGAACGCTCGACAGTTTAACCGAGGCCCGGTGTAGCTATCAAATTAAAAAAGCCAAGTACCAGCAGGCTACAAGTACATACCGGCTAAACTAAAAACCGTAGGAGGCTCAGTATCTACATAAAACGTAAATATTATCCAATCTATAAGCCCTGCCTAGCAGGGTATAATCCTATTGGGCAGGGTATTATATAAAAACCGAATTGGCAAATCAATAATTTAAACCATTTACAAAATACAAGATAATATACTGAAATAACAAGAGAGGGTTAACAATGAAGGTTGAAATTAAAGTAAATCCAAATTACTCACATTTATCTGATTTTATTGGAAGCATCCCCCACAATTTCGACCAGCTGGGTGAAGTCATTTTTTCGGGACGTAATGAAATCAGGGGAGTACACGCAAACGAATTACATATCACCATAAAATATTTCAGGAGAATTTTTTGGGCAAACCGAATAATTTTTGCAACAATTCGAAAATCGAAAGCACAAAGGTCGTTCGAAAATTCCAATAGGCTACTCGCCAATGGAATTGATACACCTGTACCTATAGCTTACATCAACACCTACCGGTTTGGGCTGCTTTACAAAAGCTACTACATTTGCCTTTTTTCAGATTTAAAACCTATTAAAGAGCTATTTGCATTGCCTATACCGCTTTCGGAAAACGGATTAAAAGCGTTTGCCCGATTTAGCTTTAAGCTGCATGAACTGGGAATATTCCATAACGACTTTAACCTTAGCAATATCCTCTACCGGCAAGCAGGCCAGGAATACACGTTCTCCCTAATAGATAATAATCGTATCAAGTTTTCAGAATATACAACACGTAAAGGGTTAAAAAACTTACGCCGGTTACCCCTTCCTGCAGACCGGGTAGGGATTGTTGGCGAAGAGTACGCCAAGGCGGCAAATACCAATAACATACGGACCCTTTTTGCCATGATACTGTTTAGGCTCCAGTTTCAGAACAAAAGGTTTTTCCAAAAATCTCTAAAAAAATTACTTAGGCCCAAGCTTCCAATTCATAAATAACAAGCAAGCGCATAGCTGAGCTATTGTTCCACCAAAAATGGGTAACTTTGCGGTGTCCTTTTTAAGATATTAGCGCGAAATATAAAACCAAAAAAATCGAAAACCCGCAGCGCTAAAGCTGTTTAAATTCAAACAACTCAATGAGCAACAAAAAAAACATGAACGGTAAAGTGGCAATTATAACGGGAGCCTCGTCGGGAATTGGATTGGCCTGCGCCAACGAATTTGCCTCCCGGGGAGCATCGGTTGTACTGGCAGCCCGCAACGAACAAAAGCTAAAAGAAATAGAAAGTACACTCACGGGAAAAGGCTACAGCGTTTTCATCGTAAAAACCGACGTAACCATTCAGGAAGATTGTGAAAACCTCATAGCCCTCACACTGCAAGAGTTTGGGCGTATAGATTATCTCCTTAACAATGCTGGAATATCAATGCGTGCATTATTTTCAACCGTGGACCTTAAGGTTATAAGACAGCTCATGGAGGTAAACTTCTTTGGAGCCGTTTACTGCACCAAGTACGCGCTACCCCATATTATTAAGACCAAAGGTTCAATTGTTGGCATAACATCAATTGCCGGATTCTTTGGCCTACCCGCCCGTACTGGCTATTCCGCATCGAAGTTTGCCCTACAGGGTTTTCTGGAAACAATCCGGGTCGAAAACTTCCGGAACGGGGTACACGTACTAATTGCAGCCCCCGGCTTTACGGCAACCAACATCAGAAAGTCCGCCCTTACAGCCAACGGTTCACAGCAAGGAGCATCGCCAAGGAACGAAAGCAAAATGATGTCCTCGGAGGAAGTTGCCCGAAGGATTGCCAGGGGAATAATCCGAAGACGGCGTAAAATTATAATGACGGTACAGGGAAAATTGGTCGTAGTTGCCCGGCGAATACTACCAGTTATTATTGACAAAATGCTGTTTTACTACATGGGCAAGGAACCCGATGCTAATTTTGGGATTGAATCGAATCCGCTGCTAATTACAACCTGGAACAGCCGAAACAAGGAACAGTAATGAAATGTCAACTTCTGCATGGTAGAATTAAGCGTGTATTACCCATCCTGATTGGCCTAATCCCTCTCGATGGATGCGATTACATTGAATTCAGCCCCTTCGATGCAGACGTAAAAAACGTAAATTACAACAATATTAGCGTGCAGGCTCTTGAAAGTATAGACACAATCCCCGATACGCTTAGGTTTGCATTAATTTCCGATACCCACTTTTACTACGACGATTTGCATGGCGCAATAAAGCGGATTAACACGTACAACAACCTACAATTTGTAATATGCTGTGGCGATATAACAAATTTTGGGATGGAATGGGAGTTCTCCAAGTACTTGAATATGATTAAGGGGATCAACGTCCCGGTAATTACTGTAATTGGAAATCACGATTACCTTTCGAATGGAGCCTTAATCTACAAAAGGCTTTTTGGAGCATCGAATATGACCTTCTGTTTCGGGAATTACAGGTTTATCATGTTTGATGATGTTGTCTGGGAACGGGGCAATAAACCGCCAAACTTCAGCTGGCTGGAAACAGCCCTTGAGGATGTATCAAGAACAAATATTCTGGTTGCCCACATTGCCCCATGGGACAAACAGCTGATAGGGGATAACTACGAAACATATAAAGAACTGGTTAACAGAGATAATACTTCCCTATGCCTTTTCGGTCACGAGCATTTCTATAACGATACAACCTTCAACGGCATTCACACGCTAGTTGCAGCAAGCATAAAGGAGAGAGAATACTACATTGTTGGATTGACGGGTGACACATCCCTCGTGGAAAGGGTAAAATACTAGGATGAATTCGAGCAAAATACTAATACTTGGTTTAACCAGCTTGCTTGCAGGATTCTCCGCCCAGGCAAGTCATACCGACACCATTTCATCCCTCAACACCCGACCAATATTCAGAATTCAGTACGCCGGTAACATGGGATTAGTTTCTATTGGCGTTGATAAGCCGCTCAGACAAACAAAACGTAGCCTTGGCGTTAATTACGGGTATTTACCCAAGGATGTTAATGGCGTGGAGGTACACACCTTCGGACTCAGATCGACCATAAGGCTATGGCGCATTTCAACCTTTAATTCTAAATCTACCCTCAATCAGTATATAGGCTACAACCTAACCTACAGCCACACCCGTAATACCTATGTTGAATATCCGGGTTACATTCCAAAGAGTTACCATATCCCCAATGCTATCCATCTAAACCCAATGTTTGGTTTCAACTCCAGTATTCCGGTTAAAAAGCTTAATTCCTTTTCCGTATATGTTGAGTTTGGAGCCGTTGATACAAAATTATGGTACGCCATTGTTAACCGGTACATACACCTCGAGGATATAATGAACATCTGCTTTGGAGCTGCCTACCAGCTGAAGTAGAACCGCTATTTCGTCAGGTGAAATTGGTATTCCGCTTTAATTTCAGTATTTCCGTTATGTTTTTTCATCTTTTACAATACCCCTAAACCCGGCACTCACTTGGCATACAAGTATGGCCAACAGTTAGATGAGTATAAAAGGGGAACAAAAACATTAATCCCGTTCATTTACTAAAATGGTTATAGCTGGTGGCTAAACAACATTTTTTTTGTAATTGCCAGCAGTAATTTTTACATGGCATTTACTTCAACCCGTAAACCTGGCTTTTCACGAATTGTGCCCATTCATAATGAGTTTTACCCCTGCTAAATACCTGATGGGAAATTGGCTTACCTATTTTTACCTTTATGGTGCTATTCCGTTTGTTGAAAATTTCGTATGGTAGCAACGCTAACTCAAGGTTTGTTTTTATGCCCAAAGTTTTTCTTGCAATATAAACAAAGTAAAACAAATAGGAGTTACCCCCGCAAAAGTAAAAGGGAACAACGTCGCGCTGGTAAGCAATGGCTTTCTTTATAAAGCCTTTCTGCCAATCACAATCTTCAATTTTTCCCCTTGCCACCCTCGATACCATGCCTGCGGGGAAATGGGTTATGGGAATGTCCGACGCAAACAATTTTTCCAGGTTAACTATATGCTCCCTTGAATTTATTCCAAAAACATTTACAGGTGTAATTATAGGCCTTAAATGAGGGATCAACGCAAACACTTCGTTTCCAATAGCCCTTAAATTGCCGTATTTACCGGCTACGGTATGGGTCAGGATTAATCCATCGACAAAACCAAACGGATGATTTGCAACAAAAAAACATTTACCGTTTTCGGGTAAATTTTCAGCACCTTCAACTTTAACCTTAATGTTAAATTCCTCTATTATCTTGGATAAAAAGTTGACCCCTTCGTATTCCGAGTAAGCATTAAGTATCCTATTAATTTCATCTTGCCTGATGATTATCTTAATCAACCCAACTACAAAGCCGGGCAAGCGTTTCAAAAACGCAGATTCACTCGATTTTATAAGTAAATGAATGTTAATATACTCTTTCCCCGTATTCATTCCCCGTATCCTTAAATAGTTTGATTTTTGGGCTGCATTACAGAATGTTTTAGGCCATTATATCTATCGGATTACTGCAACCGGTGTGTGTGGTAAATTATGGTAGTGCGTTTCTAATTCCTCCAATTTTCAAAGATAGCATAATAGGTAACTGATTTCATCGTTTACACTAGTTCTTTTTCAATAAAACAGCACCGCTGGAATACCCTCCCCCGAAAACTGCTATAACGATGGTATCATTGGGCTTAAATTTTTCTTGATTTTGCGATAAAACAATAGGCGTACTTGCCGAACCCGTATTACCAAACAACTCAATGTTCGATAGTATTTGTGCTGGTTTTAAGTTTAATTTTTCCCCAACATAATTTGTAATACGAGCATTTGCCTGATGTGGAATAAAATAGTTTAACTGCGTTACCGGAATGCCGTTCCTCCTCAGAATTTGTTCTGTTTCCTGAATCATATATGTACAGGCATACTGAAAAACATCCTTACCAAAGGGCATTTTTAAGCCCTCTTTAGCTGGTTTCAGGCATATTGCATCAACGCTTTTCCCAACATGCCCCAAACCCAACGTATGTACGTCAAGCACTTCAAAGCCCTCACCGGAGTATGTTTCGTTCGAGATAAAAACTGCGGCAGCCCCATCGCCCCAAAGAAAACCTGACTTCTTGTCGGAATAATCATTGTAAACACTATTATTCTCGGATACAACAATTAATGCCTTGCTCGCCCTTTTTGCAGCAAAGTAGCAGTCAACTAGTTCAATGGCGTTTACGAATGATGAGCACGCCGAATCAACAGTAAAACATTTTGCATTCGCAATGTTGAACTGCCTTTGCACAGCATGGGCCAGCGTACCAACGGTATCGTATGGGGTATATGTAGCGCCAACTATTAAATCTACCGCATCTATGGGGAACGGCAGCTCGCTTAAACTTTTTTGCACCGCCTCAATACCCATCGTATTGGTATTCTCGAACCGTTGGGTACGTCTTCTTCGTTTAATCCCGCTTTTCGAAACTATATTTTCTTCGGGAATGCCATAATTCTCGGAAAAGAAACTGTTTAACACTATGGTATCTGGCAGGTAAGATGTAACACAATTAATTATCATTAATTTACTGTTTTTCCTGATTTTCGATTAGTAGCTTTAAGTCCTTTGCAGTATTTGTTTACCCAATTCTTCTTGCAACAATATCCATTAACCCCTATTTCACGGTAATAGTCCTGAAGTATTGTTTTGTTGATTTTTCCCTGAACGCAATATTTCTATTTGACCAATTTTGACTTTTGGTCAATGCAAAAATAAATAAATAAGTTGTCCGGTATTGTTTTGTACGCGCTCTTTTTTCTAAAAAATGTTAAATCACTTTTTGCCGTATCTTAGGCTGTTCAATATCATCTCGGAGAGTTCTTGAATAGTTTTTTCGTATTCTTCGTATTTATTTTGCAGGTACAACGGAATTTCTATGCCATTAGCCACCATTAAAATAATGTTTACGGTTGAGTTAATATTTTTTAAGGTCAGATAGCCTTCCTTGTTGGCCTTGTTCAATATCAGTGTTAGCTGTGTCCGTTCAAATTGGACAAAGTCATCCCTGACATCTTTCACAAAATGATATTTTTCAAAAAAATCGGCCTTAAGGGTTTCGTGATAGTTTGTTGCTTTGTGTAATAACTTTATGCGTGTAAGAAAATAATTTTTAATCAGAACCAACGAGTCCCCATCGCTTAAAGCAATTTTGCTTAACTCTTCTTTCACCCGATTTAACTCTTGCCTCAACACCTCGTTAAAAAGTTCTTCCTTGCTCCTGAAATAGTAGTATATCAATCCTTTTGCCTTGTGGATATGTTTTGCAATTTCATCCAACGTGGTTTTACTGAACCCGAATTTTGAAAAGAAATCGGTTGCCGATTGGACAATTAAGGTTCTAACATCTGTTTTTGGCATATAATCTGACAATTTTTCCAGTAGATCAA
>JBFXEO010000101.1:0-9833 GCA_050180015.1 Bacteroidales bacterium
TGATTTAGCAATTGCCCAATTGGGCCCATGTTGGTTATATTATCAAAAATGTACACTTCTGAATACTTTTAGTAATACGTTAAACTTCAGTTAAATTTTGTGGCAAATCTACATGAAATTTAGTAACGCTATTTAAAATCATCGAAAAAAATATACGGGTTGCAGTGTATGTATTTGCAGAATAGTATATTACTGCAATGTGGTTTGTTTTAAGTTTTGGCGATAAATTTTAGATGTATTGGGAAAAAGGGGGAGGAAAGAATACCAGGGAATAAAAAGTCGGTAGCCCGATGATTTGTAATTTCCGGGTTACTTTCGGTACCTCCAGCTTGCCCCTTCCAATTTTCATTATAGGTGTTTCAACTTTTTTAGAAAATATTCTGATAATTTTGTCGTTACAGTATTTTGGAAATAACAGGGATAATTTTTTTCAATATCACTATTCTTTATAACTTTGCCTGCTTGAATTACGGGCTACATTTTAAAGTGAAATTTTGAGGGTGAAAGTAGGTTACTAATTTTTGGAAAATATGAGGAATTATAAGGCCAGGATGACTCATTCTAAATGGAATTTATATTTACTTTTTATTGTTGTTATTTTTTTGGGAGCATGTAGTGGATTCGAGAAAATTCTTAAAAGTAAGGATTACGAGTTTAAGTATAAAAAGGCTCTTGAGTACTACGAAAAAAAAGATCATTATCGCTACATCACCCTTTTCGAACAACTTTCACCTATTTATAAGGGAACCTACAGGTCCGATACCATTGAGTTTTACCTGGCTCAGGGCTACTACTACCAAGGCGATTACCTTTTGGCCGGACATTACTACGATAAGTTTCGTAAGACTTTTCCCCGGAGTACATTTACGGAAGAGTCGGATTTTATGTACGCATACTGCTTCTACAAGTCATCGCCGAGGGCAGAGCTGGATCAGGAAAACACTCAGCTGGCCATGGCCGCCTTTTCTGAATTTCTCCAGCGTTTCCCCAATTCGAAACGTAAAAGTGAGGTAAATACAATAATGGTGGAGCTACGGGATAAACTAATGGAAAAATCGTACCTTAGCTCTAAGCTATACTATAAGATAGGCGACTACAAGGCCGCAATTGTGGCCATACGGAATAGCCTGAAGGAGTTCCCTAACAGCAAATACCGTGAGGAGCAAATGTACTTAATACTTAAAGCATCATATTTGCTGGCCGATAATAGCGTTCCCTCTAAGCGAAGGGAGCGTTTCCAATCTGCAGTTGACGAGTATTACACTTTTATAGGCGAATATCCAGACTCACACTACGCTGACGATGCCAAGAAAATGTACGATTCGTCAATGAAAATTTTGAAAAAGTTAAATTAATTCACTTACATAGGTATGGACTTAAAAAAAATCAGTGCACCAGGTACAACCGTTACCCGTGACTTGGATAAACTCGACAAGGAAACCGGGAATATTTACGAGTCTGTTAGAATTATTGCCAAACGTTCAAATAAAATCAGCGTTGACTTAAAACAGGAGTTAAACCGGAAGTTAGAGGAGTTTGCATACTATACCGATAATCTGGAGGAAGTTTTTGAGAATAGGGAACAAATTGAAATATCAAAATTCTACGAAAAACTTCCTAAGCCAACGCTAATCGCGGCACACGAATACCTCGAGGGTAAACTGTTCTTTTCGAAAGCCGAGAGTATGGACGATAAGCTGTAGTACATAATGCAACTCGCCGGCAAACATATAATTTTAGGCATTACCGGTAGCATTGCTGCATACAAGGCTGCTACGTTGGTTCGTTTGCTGGTTAAGGCGGGAGCAGAGGTTAAGGTGATAATGACTCCGCTGGCCAAGGAGTTCATTACACCATTAACAATGGCTACACTTGCTAAGAATCCTATTTTGGTTGACTTTTTCGACCCCGAAAATGGCAGCTGGAATAGCCATGTTGATTTGGGTATTTGGGCCGACCTATACTTAATTGCACCGGCATCGGCCAATACTATTGGCAAAATGGCCCATGGTGTAGCCGATAATTTGCTGCTTACAACCTACCTGTCGGCAAAGTGCCCGGTGATGGTTGCACCCGCCATGGATTTGGATATGTATAATCACCCAACCACCCAAAGGAACCTACAAATTCTTAAAAACTTTGGGAATACTATTGTTGAGGCAGCCACCGGAGAGTTGGCTAGCGGATTAGTGGGAAAGGGTAGGATGGAGGAACCCGAAACTATCGTAAAACAGGTGGTGAGTTTTTTTGAGGGTAACAGCCGTTTTAAGGGTATCAGGGTTTTGGTTACATCAGGCCCAACCTATGAACATATTGATCCGGTCCGTTTTATTGGGAATTACTCATCGGGTAAAATGGGAACGGTAATTGCCGAAAAGTTTGCCAGCCAGGGCGCCGAGGTGATCTTTATAACCGGGCCTGCCTCGGTCATGCCTAGTGGGTTTGCGTCAGTAAAAATTATCAATGTAGTATCGGCGCAGCAAATGCTCAGATCGGTTCAGGAGCATTTCGGCGATGTAGATGTGGCTGTTATGGCAGCTGCGGTTGCCGATTTTACTCCAGAAACTGAATCTAGCATCAAAATTAAGAGAGAGAATCACGATTTGGTTGTTAGGCTGAAGCCAACCTCCGATATTGCTGCCACTATTGGGGCTGAAAAGCGTAGCAACCAGGTTTTGGTTGGATTTGCCCTTGAAACAAACGATGAAACCCAGAATGCGATAAAAAAGTTGCAGAAAAAAAATCTCGACCTGATTATCCTTAACTCGCTGAACGATTCTGGTGCTGGCTTTGGATTCGATACAAATAAAATCTCCATTATCGATAGGGCGGGGAAAATGGTTTGTTACGATTTAAAGAGTAAAACCGAAGTTGCGGGCGATATTGTCGATGCTGTTTTTGCCAAACTCCAGGAGGTTCTGGGGAAAGAGCAAAAAATAAATACGTGATTTTTACTGGCATAAAGAGCTGTAGGTGTAATTCTGGCATGATGTACGGCTATAGTAAAGTACCTACTTCCGGCGTTAAAAATTATTTATAAACTTATAGAAAATGATACAACGACGAGTTATACCCATACTACTCATAATTGCTATTCCGTACCTTATAAGCGCACAGGAGTTGCGTTGCAACATACAGGTAAATTCACAAAAAATACAGGGAACCAATCGGTCGGTGTTTCAAACTTTGCAGACCTCTATCTTCGAGTTTATGAATAATACTGCGTGGACTAACCATGTTTACAGCATAGATGAACGCATAGAGTGCAATATCTTAATCAACATTACCGATCAGGTAGGTTCCGATGAATTTAAGGGAACAATTCAAGTTCAGGCCCGTAGGCCGGTCTTCAACTCCTCGTACAATACAACCATGCTCAATTTTTTGGACAATAACATGGACTTTAAGTACAGGGAATTCGATAAAATTGAATTCTCCGAAACTAGCTATCTGAGCAACCTGTCGTCAGTTCTTGCATTTTATGCCTATATAGTACTGGGTATCGATTACGATTCTTTCTCCAATCTTGGGGGCAGTGAATACTACTTGAAGGCCGAAAAAATAGTAACCAATGCCCAAAGCTCTACAGAGAAGGGATGGAAGGCCTACGAGGGTAACCGTAAAAACCGTTACTGGATGGTTGAAAACTTTCTTAACCAGAAATACCGTCCATTGCGCGAGGCCTCCTACCGTTACCACCGGTTGGGGTTGGATAGAATGAACGACAAGCCCACCGAAGGACGCGCGGAAATAGCCGATTGCCTGGCAATGCTTCAGAAGGTGTACCGCGAGAAACCAGACCCCTACATGTTCGCCCTTCAACTTTTTTTTGATGCCAAGAATGATGAGTTGGTTAACGTTTTTTCCGAATCGTTCCCCTCTGAGAAAGCCCGTGTTGTGAATATTCTAACTGAAATTGATAATGCGAATGCCACCAAGTACAAAACTATTTTGGAAGAGCAGCCGCAATAGCCACATTCTGCAAACCGATGCTTCGAAAACTCAATATACAAAACTATGCGCTAATCGATAGGCTGGAGATCGATTTTAAAGGTGGCTTAAACATTATCACAGGGGAAACCGGTGCTGGAAAGTCAATTTTGCTCGGCGCGTTAGCCCTGATTCTCGGTCAACGGGCCGATAGCTCTGTGCTCAAGGATAAATCAAATGCCTGTATTGTAGAGGGGGAATTTGACATCTCGGAGTACGACTTGGATAATTTTTTTGAAGATAACGACCTTGATTACAGTAATATTACCACAGTCCGGAGACTCATAAACGATTCTGGTAAATCCCGGGCATTCATCAACGAAATACCCGTTAATCTAAACCTCCTGAAGGAGCTGGGCGATTTATTCATAGATATTCATTCGCAGCACGAGAGTTTACTGCTTGGCAACTCACGGTTCCAGCTAAAAGTTATCGATTCGTTTGCCGCGCTAAAAAATGATGTCCGGGATTACGGGCAGCATTTCAACAGCTATAAGGCTTTACGAACCAACCTTAAAAAGTTGGAGGACGACGCTCTGGGCGCAAAGCGTGATTACGATTACCTGCAACATCAGCTGAGCGAGTTAACGGCGGCAAATTTAAAGGCCAGTGAGCTAACGGAACTGGAAAATACACAACGCCAGCTGGCACACGCCAGCGAAATTAAGGATTCGCTTCAGGCATCGCACGGATTGCTGAGTAGCGAGACTTCGTCTGTACTTTCAGCGCTGAAAGATGTGCTGCAAAATTTGAGGCGGATAAACCAGCATTATACTCCTGCCCTTGGGCTGGAACAACGCCTGGAAAGTTGCAGGATAGAGGTAAAGGATGTTGTGGACGAGATAGATGCTTTGAGCTCGCGGGTTGAAGTGGATGATGGGTTACTGGCCAAAGTTTCGCAACGGATTGACTTGATTTACGGTTTACTTCAGAAACACCGGGTTTCGGATACAGACGAGTTAATTGCACTCAGAACCTCAATGGAGGAAAAGGTCAACTACATTTCGGGGTTAGACTTTAGTTTGGAAAACTTGCGTAAGGAATTACAGCAGGCGGAAGATTTACTGCTGGACAAGGCCAGGGTTCTCTCACAAAAGCGTACGGAATCGGTGCAATCTGTTGAGAGCAGCATTACCGATCTGCTTGTTCAGCTGGGTATAAAACATGCCGTATTTAAGGTTGATATTCAACCCCTGAACGATTTTCAGCCGTGGGGAACCGATATGGTTACCTTTTACTTCTCGGCAAATAAGCAAATCCCACCCATGGAGCTTTCGCGTGTGGCTTCTGGTGGTGAGCTGTCGCGATTAATGCTAAGCCTGAAATCTCTACTGGTAAAATCGTCGGGGTTGCCAACAATTATTTTTGATGAAATAGATACGGGCGTATCGGGTGAGATTGCCCATAAAATGGGAACCATAATTCAACGAATGGCTGAGGGGATGCAGGTCATCAACATTACCCACCTCCCTCAAATTGCGGCCAAGGGCAATACCCATTTTTTGGTGTATAAAGATAATCAATCCGCTCAAAGCACCACCCGGATAAAACTTCTGGAACCGCAGGAACGGATTATTGAAATAGCAAAAATGCTCAGCGGCGAAAAGCTTACCGATGCGGCGTTGACCAACGCCAAAGAGTTACTGTCATCGGGTAACACCTAAATTAGTTGAACAAACCTGCTTTGGGGTTGTTTTATTTACTTCGTATAACCTATACTATTAACATGGCTTACAATTTACTGAAAGGCAAGAAGGGCTTAATTTTTGGAGCTCTCAACGAAAAGTCGATTGCATGGAAGGTGGCTGAACGGGCCTACGAGGAGGGTGCTGAAATTGTACTTTCCAATACAGCCGTTGCCATCAGAATGGGGAATGTGGCTGATCTGGCGCAGCAGTGCAGCGCGGTTGCAATCCCGGCCGATGCAACCAATGTGGCGGATTTGGAAAAGTTAATAGACCAAACGATGGAACGTTTTGGCGGTAAAATAGACTTTATACTGCATTCCATTGGCATGTCGCCCAACGTTCGGAAGGGCAGAACCTATGATGACCTTGACTACGATTACCTTCAGAAGACGCTGGATATATCATCGATATCGTTTCATAAGGTTTTACAAACCTGCTGGAAAAAAGATGCAATTGCACATGGCGGTTCGGTTGTGGCCTTGTCGTACATAGCTGCGCAGCGTACTCTATACGGATATAACGATATGGCCGATGCAAAAGCTTTGCTCGAATCGGTTGCCCGGAGTTTTGGCTATATCTACGGTAGGGAGCGGGGTGTTCGCATCAACACTATTTCACAATCGCCTACCGAAACTACTGCGGGGGGTGGTGTTATGGGGTTCGACGCGCTTCTTGATTTTTCGAACCGAATGTCGCCGTTGGGTAATGCCGATGCTATAGACTGTGCCGATTTTTGTATCACGCTTTTTAGCGATTTAACACGGAAAATAACAATGCAAAATATGTTTAACGATGGGGGGTTTTCCAGCATGGGTATGAGCAACAGGGCCATGGCAATTTACAATCGGAACCTCGATGAATGTAAGGATTGCAAGTAACCCCCTCTGCTGTAAATGAAACTGAAAACCCGTCATTGTTGGCGGGTTTTTCTGTTGCATATCTTTCTGTGAATGTTTTTAACCCAGGTACGATTTTAGAAGTCTGCTTCTGGATGTATGGCGTAACCTTCTGATGGCTTTCTCTTTAATTTGACGAACCCTTTCGCGCGTTAGGCCAAACTTTTCGCCAATCTCCTCCAAAGTCATTTCCTGGCAGTTAATTCCAAAGAATAGCTTTACAATGTCCCTCTCACGTTCAGTTAAAGTTGCCAGTGACCTTTCAATTTCCCGGCTTAACGATTCGTTAATTAAACCACGGTCAGCATTGGGGGAGTCGCTGTTAATGAGGACGTCGAGCAGGCTGTTATCCTCCCCATCAATAAATGGGGCATCAACGGAAACATGCCTTCCGCTGACCCGCAGCGTATCGTTTACCTTTTCCTTGGGAATTTCGAGTAAAGTGGCAAGCTCCTCGGGCGACGGGGTTCTCTCAAACTCCTGCTCGAATTTTGAAAAGGCCTTGTTTATTTTGTTCAATGAGCCAACTTGGTTCAGCGGAAGCCTTACTATTCTGGATTGTTCGGCAAGTGCTTGAAGTATAGATTGGCGAATCCACCATACGGCGTATGAGATGAATTTAAAACCACGGGTTTCATCGAATTTTTCGGCAGCTTTGATTAGTCCAAGGTTTCCCTCGTTGATTAAATCCGGCAGGCTTAAGCCTTGATTTTGGTATTGTTTTGCGACCGATACGACGAAACGTAGATTTGCCCTGGTCAATTTTTCCAATGCAGATTGATCCCCTTTTCGAATCCGTTGCGCAAGCTCCACCTCTTCCTCAACAGTGATAAGATCCTCCTTCCCAATTTCCTGTAAATATTTGTCGAGTGAAGCGCTCTCCCTATTGGTGATCGATTTTGTAATTTTTAGTTGTCTCATTTCAATTCCGAAATTTTATGCTAAGTTATGGCAAAATCAAGATAAATTCAAGGTTTCTATTTTAGAACATGTTTGGATTTAAAAGTATTTAACCCAAATTCCGTTTTGCAATGATCGTAGAACGGAATCTGGGTTACTTTTGTTACGTAAAGTATGTTAAAAAGTGTGGCCTAGTCTAGCGCTAAGGCGTAGTAGGCTACAACTCCGCTGGGATAAATTCCCTCCACCAGAATTGCTCCGGAAGCAATACCTATAACTCGTTTTAAGTCATCAAGACTGTTAACCTCTGTCCGGTTAATCCTGTTTATGATATATCCTTTCTTGATTCCGCTGCCCTTTAACTTGCCATCCGAGAGTTCGGTAACCTGAACGCCACCATCTATTCTTAGCTCTCTCTTTTGCTTATCGGTAATTTCCGAAAATTTTGCTCCAAGCTTGTCCAGCGTTTCACTGGAGTTAACGTAGGTTAACCCTCCTTTAAGGTTGGTAAGTGTAACCGTAAAATGTTTTTTGCTGTTGGCTCGGTTCACCGCAACATCAATCTGCTGATTGGGCCTGTACTTGCTGACCTGCTCCTGAAGCTGTGATGCGCTATTGACATCGATACCGTTTATGGAAAGTATAACATCTCCCTTTTTAATCCCGGCCTGGTTGGCAGCACCTTTGTCGGCAACATCGGCAACATATACCCCTTTAAGTTCCTTTACCCCTTCCTTAGCGGCGATGTCGTTGTCGAGTTCTTTTATGGTTATTCCCATAATTGCCCGCTGAGCTTCGCCAAATTCGATTAAGTCGGCAACAATTTTCTTTGCTATAGACGATGGGATGGCAAAGGAATACCCGGCATACGATCCGGTTTTAGAGGCAATGGCCGTGTTAATGCCAATTAATTCACCCTTGAGGTTGACCAGCGCCCCTCCGCTGTTCCCCGGATTTACAGCGGCATCGGTTTGAATGAACGATTCAATGGCATACTGCTCGTTCAGTATTTGTATATTCCGGGCTTTGGCACTAATTATTCCGGCTGTAACCGTGGAGGTAAGGTTGAACGGATTGCCGATTGCCAGCACCCATTCTCCAATTTTTACATCATCGGAGTTGCCAAAGGGTATAAATGGCAAGTCGTTGGCGTCTATTTTTAGCAGGGCAATATCAGTGCTGGGATCGCGGCCAACAAGCTTTGCCTTAACTTTCGCCTATCGTTAAGGACTACCTCTACGGTTTCGGCGTTATCAACAACATGGTTGTTTGTTACAATAAAACCATCGCGCGTAAGGATTACGCCGGAACCTGATCCCATAACCGGCTGTGGTTTCCTGTATTGCTGTGGCCCAAAGAAGAATTCGAAGAATGGGTCACCAAAGGAATACTCGTTATTTACGGTGTAGGATGTTTCAACGTGAACTACCGCATCAACAGTTCTTTCTGCCGCATACGTAAAATCTGTTGAGGTAGAGTTGGTATCGTTGCTGAATGTTTTGGTTAGGTAAACATTTTTTACAGCCTGACCGCTGGAAACTGGCTCGTTTGAATGGTTAAATATGTAGCCAGATATAGCAACTGCAATAACTCCTCCAATGATGGAGGATACTACTGGAATAATAAATTTTTGGCCTTTCATATTTGTAGTTTTTAAAATTCACGTCAAATAAACAATCAAAACTTATTCCTTGTACTAATAATTAAACATTATTAACACACATTAACCTGCTGGCTGTCAGTTTTTCAGTTATTTAAATGTAACGGTATTTTGTGTTAAGTATTCGCAGTAAACGGATAGATGGGCCACCAATATAGGTCGTGGTTAGAGGATTTGATGTGTCAGGTTTACCGGTACGAATCGGGTCGGAATGTCAAATTTGTATAATATCAGAAAGGAATAAACTTGAATGGAATATGGACTATTTCAGAGAAGGTTTCACCGGTTTCCCGCATGTCATCGTCGTTTCCCCTATAGTACCAGTTGATAATTATGGTTAACTTTTTTCGGTGAATCTCTTGAAGAAGAGTGAGAATCTCAAGGATTTTTTTTGATGATGCCGTGTTGAAATAGTCCATTTTGAAGATCAAAAAAGTCTCCTTATTCGGATTGGTTATATACTCCTTCATCCAATCGATTATTGGTTGAAAAAAATCATTTGGATTTTCGGGCATCGATTTGCCATAGAACTCAAAACGGCCTCTGCTTTTATCGAGGTTTACCTCGGGAGTATCCGTAGTTTCGTCTATTTTCAACAGCTTCATATCAGTCTCGTAATACAGCAAAGGTAATTTTTTTCGGTTAATTGCAAATTGCTTTACAGCAAAGTGGGGTCAATTTCTCCATCTAATACGTGAT
>JBFXEO010000102.1:0-9824 GCA_050180015.1 Bacteroidales bacterium
TTTTCGCTTCTTTGTAAATACCACCACAGGAAAGTTTAAACAACATCTTACTTCCAATTTTTGTTAACAACCTGTTGGTAAGCAAAAAAAAAATGTGGAAAAACAGCCCCGGCATCTTAGGGGAAAACCAGCTGTGGGTTTGTACCTTTGCTTCCTAACTTTCATAAAATGGCTGAAAAACGGACAGGTAGCAAACAATATACAACATCAAGGGCCGTGAGCGCTGACATTGGAAAAGTCCCCCCTCAGGCCCTCGACCTGGAAGAGGCTGTGCTGGGTGCAATAATGGTGGAAAAAGATGCCATAGTATCGGTAAGCGAAATTTTAAAGCCCGATTGTTTTTACAGGGAATCGCATCAGGTAATTTTTAAGGCTATCCAGGATTTATCATCGCGCCTAGAGCCAATTGATTTGCTTACCGTCAGCGAAGAGTTACGCCGGAAAGACAAACTCGATGAAGTTGGCGGAGCCCCCTTTCTGGCCCAGCTCACCACCAAGGTTGGCTCTGCAGCCCACCTGGAGTATCACTCCAAAATTATTGCCCAAAAGTATATTCAACGGGAACTAATACGGGTTGCCACAGATATTCAAAACAGGTCGTTTGACGATGACGTGGATGTAGATGAACTACTCGACTACTCCGAAATGGAGCTATTTAAGGTTGCAGAGGGAAACATCAAAAGCGACACGCTACCCATCAGCAACATTATGATGAAGGCCATTAAGCAGATTGAGGAAGCCGGGAAGCGCGAGGATGGGCTAAGCGGTGTTCCCTCGGGTTTTACCGATTTGGATAGGCTAACCTCTGGCTGGCAAAAATCTGATCTGATTATTGTGGCCGCCCGCCCATCGATGGGTAAAACTGCGTTTGTCCTATCAATGGCACGCAACGTGGCGGTAGATCATAACGTGCCGGTAGCCCTTTTTTCGCTGGAAATGTCCAACATCCAGCTGGTAAACCGCTTAATTGTTAGCGAGTCGGGGATACCGTCAGAGAAAGTCCGTAACGGACGAATTTCCCAGGATGAGTGGACACAGCTCACCGTAAAAATTAAAAACCTCTCGGAGGCAAAAATATTCATCGACGATACCCCTGCCCTTTCAATTTTCGAGTTTAGGGCAAAATGCCGAAGGCTAAAAGCGCAGCACAACGTTGGAGTAATTGTAATAGATTACCTGCAGCTGATGACCGGTCCCACCGAAACCAAAGGAAACCGGGAACAGGAGGTAAGTACCATATCGCGCTCGCTGAAAGCTATTGCCAAGGAGCTGGATGTTCCCATTATAGCTTTATCGCAGCTGAATAGGTCTGTTGAAACACGAGGGGGAAATAAGCGGCCACAACTCTCGGACCTTCGAGAATCCGGGGCCATAGAGCAGGATGCCGACGTGGTTATATTCATACATCGACCAGAATACTACGGATTTACCGAGGATGAAGACCATAACTCCACCGTGGGAGTTGCCGAAATTATTGTGGCCAAACACCGAAATGGTGCCGTTGACGATGTTAAGCTACGGTTCAGGAAGGAGATGGCCAAGTTTTCTGACCTTGACGATGTAGATTACGGTGCAATGCAAGGTGCAACCATGTACACAGCCTCGATACCGGTTACCTACAAATCAAAAATGAACGATGACCCAGTAAGCGATCCCGACTTTGATTTCCGACCCGGCCGGGTAATTGACAACAACAATATACCATTTTAGCAATGGATGGGCGAACAAACCCGTTTTGCACGGAATATTTTGCTGATAAAAACAGAATTAAACGGACAGTTTACTACAGGATTTTCATTATCTCGCTCAGGGAATTAACCTCATAGGTTATTTTTAGTTTATGGGGAACATTCCCGGGATTGAAGTAAATCTGGTCTATTCCAAATTTTTTTGCCCCCACAATATCAACATTCAGATCATCGCCAATCATCAAGCTCTCCTCCTTTTTGGCGTTGGCCTTTGATAGTGAATAACCAAACACTCTCGGATCTGGTTTGTGGTAACCCGCAATCTCCGATGTAACAACCCATTCAAAGTAATGATCGATATGGCAGCGCTGCAGCTTGGGCAGCTGCACCTCGTTGAAACCGTTGCTGATAATGTGCAGCTTATACTTCTTACCCAAATACTCCAGCAGATCACGTGTTCCCGGGACTAGTGCCGTTTTCAGCGGCATAATTTTAAGGTATTCGTCGCCAATTGTTTTTGCCAAACGCTGATTATCTATGCCATAATCGTTAAGCGTAATTTCAAAACGTTTGAACCGCAGTACGTCCTTGCTCAGCTCCCCTTTAATATATTTATCCCACAGGTAATCGTTGTGCCGCGTAAAGGTATCGATAAATGTAAGAATATTAGGGAAGGCTATATCAAGTTGATAGTCGAAGTAAATATCGCGCAGCGCATCGACCTTGTTTTGCTCAAAATCCCAAAGTGTTCTGTCCAAATCAAAGAATAAATGCCTATAGCTATGCCTCCTTTTAAGAAAATCCAACATTGTGCACGCATTAAGTTTGCCGTCAAAAATAAATATTTCATTTGAATTAGAAGTTGTTTTAGAAACGAAGCTAAAGGAACCCGCAGAAGCTAAAAGGGGCGAATACAGAACCCGGAGCACTTGGAGTAAATCGGGGTTTCAGGAATTTCCCCGCGTTGCTGTTTCTGCTGATTTCTGGTCGCCGAATTCTACCGTTTCTTCTTCCGTAGCCAGCCCAACAAAAAGTTTAAACGTTTTTGAGGTGTTGCCCCAAAACAAAACGGTAGAAAAATCTTGGCTAATTAATATTACCTTTGTACCAATTTATCTAAACTAGTTAAAATTGAACTTCAGCAACTTCAACCTTCATCCCAATATTCTGGAAAGTATTTCATCGATGGGATATAAAAATCCTACGCCAATACAGGAACAGGCTATCCCCGAAATTTTAGAGGGCAACGATATTATTGCCTGCGCCCAAACCGGAACAGGAAAAACTGCGGCGTTTGTGCTCCCTATTTTGAGCATGAATACCGGGATAAATACTAATCATGGCAGTATTCGTACGCTTGTGATTGTTCCAACCCGCGAACTTGCCCTGCAAATAGACCAACAGGTTGAAGGGTTTGCCTATTTTTCACCCATTGGCTCTATAGCCGTGTATGGTGGAAACGATGGTAGTAACTGGGATAGGCAACGGGCGGCACTTGAAGGTGGCACTGATTTAGTTATTGCTACCCCGGGTCGGTTAATGCAGCACATCCAGATGGGATACGTGGATTTGAGCAAGATAGAACATTTAATACTCGACGAGGCGGACCGGATGCTTGACATGGGTTTCTACGACGATATAATGGCTATCATAAAATACCTCCCGGAAAAACGGCAAACCTTAATGTTCTCGGCCACCATGCCCCCCAAAATCAGGCAGCTGGCAAGAACTATCCTGAATAACCCGGTTGAAATTAACCTGGCCGTTTCCAAGCCAGCCGAAAATATTTTACAGGCAGTGTATTTAGTTGAAGATAATCAGAAATTGGAGCTGCTGAGCTCCCTGATTTCGGGTAAGGAATACGTACAAAGCGTGCTGGTTTTTGCCTCAACAAAATCGGAGGTGAAAGATATTGAGCGGCGGCTAACCAGGGGCAGCATTAACGCAAAGGCAATTCACTCCGACCTGGAACAGAAACAACGCGAGGAGGTGCTGCGCGAGTTCCGTAACAGGAAATTCCAGGTAATGGTTGCCACCGACATTATATCGCGTGGAATTGATATTGAAGATATAGACCTTGTTTTAAACTACGATGTTCCCCACGATCCGGAAGATTATGTCCACCGCATTGGACGTACTGCCCGCGCCCAAAGTGATGGTGTGGCAATTACATTCGTAAACAAAAAGCAAAGGAGCACGCTGGCAAAAATCGAAAAATTTTTGGGTAAACCCATCTTTAAAATCAGCAACCCAATAGGGCAGTAAACAACATCGCCGGCCTGGAATCAAAACCCGTAGGGTTCGTTGAACTTACTCCCCCTCGACAAGCTCAGGGTCAAAGCTGGACAACATATTACATCAAACGGTGAGTGTATAAAACGTGGCAACTTGCGGAGAGCGTCATTGTCGGGACGACACAGACGGTCGGAGCGGGCTGATACGTTTCGGGCATGCACTCTCCCCGCCATGCTTTAGAAGCATTTCAGGTATTGTTGTTATTCATTCTTTAGATTGGGATGTATTTTTGTTAAATCCTTAATCAAATATTCTAAAGGTGTCCGCTTCCCTTTTGGAATTTTTCTGTTGTCCGCATTTATTACAATAACCAAGCCCAAGTTTGGTACAACATTTATGATTTGTCCTCCATTCCCCGGAATAAACCAAGAGTTAAAACCATACTCAGTCTTCACCATTTGCCATTGACTACAACTGTATAATGGATGCTTAATTTCAATGTACGGATTAAAGATTTCTTCAATCCATTCTTCTGATACTATCTCCTTGTTATTCCATTTCCCGCTACTCAAATGCAATAATCCGTATTTGGCAATGTCTCTTGATTTAAGTTGAAGCCCGCCTCCTACATCGTAAATGTCATTTTTTGAGAACCACTTATACTCACTTATACCAAGCGGTTTAAAGAGATTCTCCTCTGTATACTCAGCAATATTTTTCCCTGTTGAAGCCTTTATAATTTCGCCTATGATAATGTTATTGGGACCGCTATACGCGTATTTGGTTCCCGGTATCGTATCCATTGGTAATTCTATTGATGCTTTAAACAGGTTATCCACCATGTCCATCTTATACCCCATATTATCTGAGTCGTCAACTGGTAACGAAACTTCATCCCATTCAAAACCCGATGTATTGGTTAGTAGGTGTTTAATTGTTATTTTTTTTTTCAATGTGTCATTTGCCGGCAATAAATAGCCTGGAAAGAAGTCAAGCATTTTTTGGTTTACATCTTTAATTTTTCCATTTTCTATGGCAATACCTATCATAATTGCACTAAAACTTTTAGTTGTTGATGCCAAAATGTGCAGGTCGTCGCTATTCCACCCGTTGTAATACTGCTCTACAACAAGATCATTGTTATGAATGACCAGCACGCTGTGTATGTTTCCATATTTCCCATTACAGATGTCGCGGTTTACTTTTTCAAATGCCGCTTCGTCAAGATTGTGTTCTTCCAGTGTTGAAACTTCCAAGCCATCACCGGTATTAACAGGTTTCTGATAAAAACAATCATTGCTCGTATTACAGGACGCAAAAAAAGCAAAGACTACTAAAAAATGTAATATTTCTCTCATAATATTATTCAGTATTATTTATTAATGAAGTATGAAGTAAAGAAACTATTTTTTGCTCTATTAAGAATATCTGCTTTTCATTAGTTATATGAGCCTGTTTAAATTTTAAAATTGATTCAACTAACACATTATGAATGATATGAGCATAACGTTATATTAGCAACCGACCAACAGAAACAAACCAGATTATTATTTTAGGTAACACTCAATAGTTCATCATTGCTCACTTTAGCTTTTTCGAGTCGATATGCTATTTTTCTCGTGCAACATTTAAGCAAATTGACAACTAACTAATTATTAGTGGATAAAAATTTAAACAGGTTCTCAATGTACGGAATCTTTTTCAATAACATCAAACTTACCCATATACACCAAATTTCAACCGCGCCGCAAAAGCAAAATCAGCAATCAACCAATACGAATGAACATAATGATTTGTATCATTACATCTATTTAAATTGGTAAATAACAGGAACCTTTTATGGCGTTATTCGTTTTTTTATTGAATGATAGCACTTACCTTGACGTTTTAAAATTTAAGGTTAATTATACGTTGGGTAAAAAGTAGGTAATTGGTAAATTCACTAGTTTTAGGGTTTCAAAATGCTGGTATGACTATACGCACAACTCACATATACCCTCGCCTTTCAATGCTCCTGGCTTTATCCCTTTTTCCCTTGTTTTCCGTTTCTCAAACGCTACGAGGGAAAATTACCGATGAGAACAATGAACCCATTCCCTACGCATCGGTATTCATAAGGGAGATGAAGCAGGGAACAACCTCAAATACCGATGGTGTTTTTTCCATCAACCTGCCCAAAGGCGGCTATAGCATTATATTCCGCTGCCTTGGGTTCGAAACCACCGAAAAGAAAATTGAAGTAAAATCGGATTTAAATATTTTAAACGTCACACTTGGAGTTAGGCCCTACCAAATTGCACCGGTGATAATCGGCTCAAAATCTGAAGATCCAGCGTACAGCATCGTTCGTAAAGCCATTGCCATGGCTCCCTACTACCAAAACCAGGTGAGTGAATTCGACGCGGAAGTTTACCTAAAGGGAACCCTTAAAGTCAAAAAACTATCGTTGCTGGTAAAAAGGGCCATGCGAAAAACCGATGAAACCATTAAGGAAGGCCAGCTGTACCTGCAGGAATCGGTCAACAGCATTCATTTTACTGCACCCAACAAATACGACCAGCAGGTAAAAATGATCCGTTCCAACTTCCCGGAATTTGACGGTAACTCCAACAATGTAATGCAATTTGTTAATGCCAGCCTGTATCAGCCACAAATTGGGGACGTAATTCTTCCCCTTTCCCCATATGCCTTAAATCACTATAGCTATAAATACGATGGATTTTCTATCCAGGAAAACAGGGTCATAAACAGAATTAAAGTTACTCCCAAAAGAAAGAGTAAGCAGCTGGTTGAAGGGTACATGTACATTGCCGATGATTACTGGAACCTACACGAGGTAGATTTCACGCTTGAATCAATAGTTGGCACAATAAGAATAAAGCAGACATTTGGCGAAATTGAGGATGACGCATGGCTTCCCATCAGTCACAACTACGAAATCATCGGGAAGTTTATGGGTAATGAGGGCAATGCCCACTACATATCGTCCATTAAGTACTCCAACGTTACGCTGAACAGTAACCTTAAAGCACCGGCAAAGCTACCCCGCAAACCTTCCCTTGCCGAAGCGTCAAAACCAGTGTCAGGCAGCCAGGCTAGCCCCAGGCAGCAGGCTAGAGAAAAAAAAGATGCCGAAAAACTGGAAAAGTTAATGGGCAAAGAGGTTTTAACCAACCGGGAGATGCACGAACTCAAAAAGATTATGGACAAGCGAGCCGCCAAAGCCGATACATTGACAGAAGTACTTGAAATTGTTAATCCGGTAACCGTTACCATCGACTCATCGGCCCGCAAAGCGGACTCAACAAAGTGGAAAGAGCTTAGACCCGTAATGCTTACAACCGATGAGGTTGTAGTGGATCAAACCATTGGCAATAATTTACAGCCGGGAAATAGCTTAACAGACAACGACTCCCTGAGAGGGCAACGGCCAAATATTCTGAAAGTTGGCCTTCTCGGCAAAAGTTGGTATAACGAAAACAAAAGACAAATCATCCGTTTTTCCGGCATACTGGGCCCCGATGAGTTTAGGTTTAATACCGTTGATGGTTTTGTAATTGCGTCAACGCTAAGCTACCGCAGGGAGTTTTCCGATAATACCATCAGCATAAAACCTACGGCCGCTTACGCTTTCTCACGCAAAAAGCCCATGGGCACCTTATATACAAGTTTCAACTACAGCAGCATGTTGCGGGGCGTAGTTGGTTTAAACCTGGGCTATACCAGCATGGATTTTAACCAGGAAACAGGCATAGAAAATATCGTCAACACGGTTGCATCTCTGGGATTTGGCAGGAATTACATGAAACTATTCGAAAACAGGTTCATCGAACTCTATCACCGTATAGACCCCGTAAATGGACTTGAAATTTATACCGGTGCCACATACGCCAACCGAAAGATTCTTGAAAACAATACCGACTTCATTATCTTTCCTCAAAACCGGGACTGGTACACCTCCAACCAACCCAGAAACGAGTTAATTACCGCGGACAATTTAGCCGATAATACAGCTTTTATCGGGAGAATAAAGATAAACTATACCCCTTCGTACCATTACCGGATGCGTGGCAACCGGAAACTTATGCTTTACTCCAAGTATCCTACGTTCAAATTCCAATCACGGTTTGGCATCCCCAATATATTCAACACCGATGCCAACTTCATAAGCTGGGAGGTCTCAGCAAACCAAACGCTCAAAAGCGGCCCCAGCAATAGAATATCGTACAGCTTTGTTTATGGTGATTTTATATCCAAGAAAAAACTGTACTTCAACGATTTTGCCCACTTCAACTCGCAAATATCTCCGGTTATAACCCGGCAGATGAGCCATACCTACCACAACATCAGCTACTACAAGCGGAGCACCGACTCCGAATACGGCCAAATTCTGATTAGCTACAGGTCTCCGTACATTGCGCTAAAATACCTGCCATTCCTTAGCAATAAAATTTGGCTTGAAAATTTACACTTCTCGTCGTTGTTTACCCGCTACAATGAGCCGTACTACGAGTTTGGCTACTCTATCAGCCAAATTGGGGCATTGCTGAGCGTTGGCGTGTTCGCAGGGTTTGAGGGGATGGAATTTTACAGCATCAGTGTAAAGGTATCCATCCCTCTTTCGGGAATTGATTTGTAGCTGGAGCTAATCTTCATCGGGAGTTTTAGCTTTTCCCTTACCCTCAACCACCACCACCACCTCGCCCTTAATACCTTTTGTCTCGAAATGCCGAGTAACCTCGGCAAGGGTTCCGCGTACGGTTTCCTCGTGCAGCTTGCTGATTTCGCGCGAAACGCTTACCCGCCTTTCACTCCCAAGAACCCCGGAAAGCTGCGTGAGCAACTTAACCAGCCTAAAGGGCGATTCGTAGAAAACCATCGATCGCTCCTCCTCTTTAAGTGCCTCTATGCGCTTGTTCCTTCCTTTCTTCTGCGGTAAAAACCCCTCAAACACAAACCTATCCGATGGCAGTGCGCTAACCACAAGGGCCGGGACAAAAGCCGTAGCCCCGGGCAGGCACTCTACCTCAATTCCTCGCTCCACGCATGTACGTATAAGCAAAAAACCGGGATCGGAAATACCGGGCGTTCCGGCATCGGATATTAAGGCAATTGTTCGGCCAGCCATTATTTGTTCGGCAATAAAATCAACAGTTTGATGCTCGTTGAACTTATGGTGCGATTTAAGCGGTGTTTTAATTTGAAGGTGATTTAGCAGGTTACTGCTTGTTCGGGTATCCTCGGCAAGAATTAACGACGCCGACTTCAGCGTCTCAATTGCCCTGAGCGTAATATCGCCAAGATTTCCTATTGGCGTTGGGACTATGTAGAGTTTTGACATTTTTTAGCGATTAGTCTTGATGTAGCGTTTGATTTGTTAAACGGTAAAAGTTAATGGTTAAAAGAATGCTTTCTGTAATATTTTGTAGCCTATCGCGTTTAGCTTAAATAAACTTTCTCCGTACCAAGTCGATAAATTTTGCGGCAGATTCGTTGTCTTCCGACCACTGGAAATTATCCTGCAGGAAAATAATGGCATCATTTAAATCCGAAAAATTATTCAGCTGATTAACCGTTTCGGAGTACTTGGCGGAGTCGCCATCAAAAAGTTCTTTTATAAAAATAAACTTATCGTTTATTCCTATGGCCCTGGCCAAATCGGCAATGGGCTTGTTCTGAAGCTTTGTGGACACATCCACCCGGCCCGATTGTTCTCCCATAATTTCGTTAAGGAACTTCTGCTTCCCCTGGTATTTCTCGGCAATTATTTCCGTGTGATTTTTATCCTGCTGCTCCCGGCCTTGATCTGCCTCCGTTATCTGGTTTACCCTTATCACTTTCTCCTTATTAACTTCCGGTTTAGCCGGTTCCGTTGTCTCTATATCGCTTTCAACAATTTCG